>CAZMAZ010000040.1:0-10619 GCA_964564255.1 uncultured Clostridium sp.
GTTTGAGTTTCATTTTCTGTTCCTTTACCTTTTTTCCTTGTTCCGAGTCAAAGATTTTAATTTCGTTTTTCGGTACGGGTTTCCGTGCCTTTTTTGTTTCGTTCATAAAAATATTTCAAAAAACATCTTGACTTTTTTATCGTTTTATGATATAAATTGGACTACCGCTATTTTTGCGGCAACCATATTTATAGGGAGGGAATGGTATGATTTTTGAGAAGGAAAAATCGAAGAAGTTATCTTTTTCGATTTTGGGGGATTCCATCAGTACGCTTGCAGGATGGAATCCGCCCGGCAATGCTGTTTTTTATGATTTGCAAAAACGGATGAGCGCAGGCGTCTATCTTTTCGAGGACACTTGGTGGGGGCAGGTCATAGCTGCTTTTGACGGAGAGTTACTTATCAATGATGCATGGTCGGGCAGTATGGTATGCAAACATCCGTTGTGCGAAATTCCTTCTTATGCTTGCGGCGATTTTCGCACTTCTCGATTGGGAAGCGAAGGGAAGAATCCGGATTTAATTTTAATTGAGATGGGGACAAACGATTGGGGCGCGGGAATGCGGACGACAACAAACTATGTCAAATCGTCGGATTTATCCTGTTTTCCGATTGCCTATCGGTTAATGTTGGAGAAAATAAAAGCGAATTATCCTGCGGCGCTTTTGGTTTGTATGACGCCTGCGCGAACGATTTGTAGTCGTGAAAGTGCTTTTGTCTTTTCGGACGCGCCCGGAGGACGTTGCTTGAATGAATATTGTGATGCGATTTTGACAATGGCACAGGAAATGGGATGTTCGGCAATTGATCTTTCAAAATTGGAATATCCCTGCGACACCATTGATGGGTTTCATCCCAATGCGAAAGGAATGCAAACGATTGCAAATGTTGTGATTGGCGAACTGCGTAAAGTGATTGACAAAGAGGAGGATAGATGAAATGAAAAAAATCGGAAGTGCGTTGATTTGTTTTGTGGCGTTCTTGCTCTTTTTGCAAGGTTGCACGGCAAAGAATGTGACGCAAACAAAAGAGAGTGATTCGACCGTTGAAAAGAATGATACGGAATCGAATGCGGCTGAAACAGTTGTTGAAACGGTTTATCTGTATAAGCCGGTATATCGCGATGTTGTGTATTTCACACAGGAAGAAAAGGAAGTTTGGCGTCCGTATCTGGAAAGTCTGATTGCAAAATTGCATCATTATGATACTTATGAATGGGATGAAGAGTATCAGGATTATTCCCTGACAGCATTTGGAAGCTCCGGTCTTGCTTTATTTGACATTGATGCGGACGGGACTCCCGAACTTTTTGAAATGCATTTTGGAGGTTCGGCACAAAATGTTGATTATCGAATTTATGATCTTTTGACAGGTGACGAAATCGGAAGTTTAGACGATGATACTTCTTTTACATGGAAAATGTATCTGAATGCAAGAACCGGCGAATACGAAGCATGGGCGCAGTATCAATGGCGTGAAGGTTTTGACACACGCATTCGCTATTTAAGCCGCGCTTCGATCAGCCGGTCACCGGATGGCGATCAATCAACGGCGGTGGTTGAGGACGTCAGTCTTCATATGCGCTCCTGTTTAAATCGGATCGTGGAGGGCGAAAATATAGAATACGATGATTATAGCGTACGGTATTATAACAGGAAGAACGAGATCGGTATGGATGCTTTTTACGGTCAATACACCTCTTTCCTCAACGCATGCGTACCGATTGCCGACACAGGGATAACTGTCTTCTTATGGTGGGATTATACGGATTCTAAGCAAACCCAAGAAGAGCGTGCAGTTATTATGACAGATTTGTTGCTCGGTAGTGACCAGAAATTTATTAAGCCGGAATGATAAGCGGACAGTCAACCGAAGAATCGAAACGGACCTTATATGCGTAAAACAATACGAAATGCGAGTTCCGGAAAAGGGAGCTAGCTGATACGACGCAAAATCAGTTAGCTCCCTTTTTTTAAATCTGTTTATTATTCTTTTTGCACGCTTTATCTATATTTATACTCGTTATAAGCGTCAAATATAATGGTTAAAGCAAATTTGTTCAAAAGATTGCTGGTATTTCCCCTTACCAATAAAGCAAAAAGCTAACCGATTTAATCAAAATCAGTTAGCTCTTCACTTATGAGTAATGAAATTGTTGCTAAATTGTTGCCATAATTTAGCAAAATCTGCATTTTTACGGCTCTACAGCCGAGAAAGCCTTCATGAAAATCATTCCAACTCAATGGTTGCCGGCGGCTTATCTGTAATGTCATACATGACACGGTTGACCCCGGGGACTTCGTTGACAATACGATTCATGACTTTTTGCAAAGTTTCCCAAGGAAGGGGCGCGGATTCTGCGGTCATAAAGTCAGATGTTTTAACGGCGCGCAAGACAACGGTGTAATCGTATGTGCGGAAATCACCCATGACACCGACAAGACGGGTGTCGAGAAGGGCGGCAAAATATTGTCCGAGGCCTTGATCGGCGCCTGCCAAGTGTAATTCTTCGCGATAAATTGCATCTGCCTCTTGTACGATATGAACCTTTTCCGGCGTTACTTCGCCGACCACACGTACACCCAAACCGGGACCGGGGAAGGGCTGACGACTGACCAAAGATTCGGGCAGTCCCAGTTCTCGTCCAACGGCACGCACCTCATCTTTGAACAGCATTCGAAGAGGTTCAATAATCTCACGGAAATCGATAACAGACGGCAATCCGCCTACATTGTGGTGCGACTTGATGACAGCGGATCCGCCTGTTCCGCTTTCGATTACGTCGGGATAAATGGTTCCTTGAACCAAATAATCGACCGCTCCGATGATTTTGGATTGCTCCTCAAACAAACGAATAAACATCTCTCCGATGATTTTGCGCTTTTTTTCGGGATCACTGACGCCCTTGAGTGCGGCAAAATAACGATCTCCCGCGTTTACGCGAACAAAATTCATGGGATACTGACCGCCTTTTCCAAAGATTCGTTCGACCGAATCTCCTTCATCTTTTCGCAAAAGCCCGTGATCGATAAAAACGCAGGTCAAATTTTCTCCCACAGCACGGGAAAGCAGGACGGCGGCTACAGAGGAATCAACACCGCCGGACAAGGCGCAAAGTACCTTGCCGGTTCCGATTTTTTCTTTTAAGGAGTCAATTGTTGTACGTACAAAGGAATCCATTTTCCAATCGCACGCACAGTGACAAATATTTGTAACAAAGTTGTTGAGGATTTTGGTGCCTTCTTCGGTGTGTAACACCTCCGGATGGAATTGTACGGCATAAACCTTTCGATTCTCATCCTGCATAGCGGCAATAGGGCAATCCGCGGTGTGCCCGATTGTTGAAAAGCCCTCGGGAAGCAGCGTGATGCGGTCTTTGTGGCTCATCCAGCAAACCGACTTGGGGTTGACATCGGCAAACAGAGGGACGGTATGATCAAGAATAATATCCGTATGTCCGTATTCGCCGACCTGGGCGGTTTCCACTTTCCCGCCGAACAGATGGGCGATTAACTGTGCGCCGTAGCAAATTCCAAGCACAGGAATACCCAGCTTAAATATTTCCATACTGCAGTTTGGCGCATTTTCACCGTAAACGCTGTTGGGGCCGCCGGTAAAAATGATCCCCTTGGGTGCCGTTTCACGAATTTTATCCAAGGAAATAGTGTAGGGAACGACCTCGCTGTACACACCACACCCGCGGATGCGCCGTGCAATCAGCTGATTGTATTGTCCCCCGAAGTCTAATATCAAAATGGTTTCTCTTTTCATACTTGATTATCCTTTCCCACAGATCTAAAATTTGATTACTCCTTTATTATAGCACAGAAGTGTGTGCTTGTCAATCCGAATGTACGCCGCAATCTGCCGAAAATCGATTGATTTGTCGTTTCATGTTTGAATATTTGGTAAATGTGGCAATGTTATTTGTCTGTTTGAGGCAATCCGCTCTCTACAATCACTGCAATTGTTTTTTGAACGATATTGCCGGTCTGATCGGCGGCACTGAGTGTCAGGGTATGTGTCCCCTTGCACAGACGTCCGTTTTGCAAAGCACCGTCGCTCCACTGCGCTTGCACCGGTAGTTCGCCGTCCCATTGATCCGACGCGAGGAGCTGCAAAACAGGAATCATACCTTCGCTTGCGTATATTTGATCGGGTGCCCATTGTAAAATGGGCGGATCAAGGTCTTTCTCTGCCGCATGAACCGTTAGTGACAGATCCGCATAATTACCGTCCCGGTCAGCAAAACGAACGGTACACTGATGGGTGCCTTGCTGCAAGAGTCCATTCGAATCCAATGCACCGTCGCTCCAGATGTATTCCGGCTCAACGGTTTCTTTTGCATACGTATCGTAGGCGGTTGCGTCAATCGAGAACAATCTGCCGGAAGATGTATAAATTTCGGTTTCTCCCTCATAGGTAATGATGGGCGGTTCGGTGTCTGGATTTTTGCGTTTAATTGTAATGGAATCTACATAAAGCGTTTCATCGGTTCCGGTGAAACGAAGAACGAAGCTGACAGGTCTGCTGTAACCGGTTCCATCGTCCAAAACGGAAAAATCCTGCACATCGGTGTTAAAATTTTGACCTTCTTTCAGTGTGATCTCTGCCCAACGACCTGCGCGTTTATTGCCGGTCAACATGATCCATTCGCCGCTTTCCACATCCATCAACCGAATGCCGTTGCTTTTAGTGGAAGGAGGACAATAAATGCGAAAGGTAATGCTCTCAATGTCGCGAAGCGGAATATCGGAAAGGTCAAGCGGGAATGCAATTTTAGAATGCGCGGAGGTTAATTTCAAAACATGACCGGAATATCCGATCGGGACGTTTTCGTCACGTGCTTCGGCTTCGGTCAGCATAGAAAAGGTGCTGAATACGGAATTGGAGGAATTGCACTCGCCGTAAGGAATTTCGTCCTTGCCAATGGCTTGTGATGCGCTGGATTCCAGTGCATGTGCGGGGAGAGAAGAAAGCAACAAAAATAAAACCAAAACAAAATTGATGGGTAAAAAACGGAATTTCGATTTCATATTAGGGCACCTCCTCAAGCAAGATAGAACGAATGGTTTGAATTTCTGCTTCTGTAATGCCGATGCTATATAAATAGGATTCGACTTTCTCGGACAGTGTTTCGCCTTCAAATGCATCAAAATATTTCATGGTTACATTGATGGTTTCGCGCAATTGAGAGACAGACGTTTGATCCGTAGAACCTGCTTCCGAAAAGACGGACAGCTCGTAGTCCATTCGTATATCAATTTCCCGAACACCGAGAAGAGCTTCCACAAGCATAGCAAGTGTTCCGGTGCGGTCACGTCCGATGTGGCAATGGAAATAGATAGGATAATTATCGGGATCCGCCAACATGCGTATTTCGTTTGCAACGATTTCTTTGCTGCCTTCGGCGTCAATTCCTTTTTCGCCGAGGTAGTAACGACCGTCGAGAACAGCATAATTGATACCATCGCCCAACGGAGAGACGGTACTGTTATTTGCTTCATTTTGTGATCGCAAGTCCATGTCGGTGCGAATGCCTAACGTATTTCGCATGTATGCGATGCCGTTTTCTGTAATACTGTCCAGATTGGCACCGCGATAGAGCATACCTTGTTTGATTCGCAATCCATTCTCGGTATGCAGACCGCCGATGTCGCGTGTATTGCTGACACCGTCAATTTGCAAACAGCGAGGACTTTGAAGGGTCGAAAAACAGGATACTGCACTTTCACTGGTCTGATTTTGCCCATAAGTGGTATAGACTTTCCAGTAGTAAGTGGTTTCGGTATGCAGATGATCAAGTGTGAGGGATGGTGTATTAAGCAGATAGCTTTCAAATGTTTGAAATTGTGGGTCTGTGGAAAGGTAAAACCGATAATATTCCGCGTTTTCTCCTGCTTTCCATGTGAAACAAACCGGGGATGGGAAATACAGATCACCGCTTTGTCGGTAGAGAGGCGATGATTTCTTTTTGCCGTTGAAGGTCTCCCACCATTTGTACAGTTCTTCGTTTGCCAAGGTAACCGTTTCATCGTTTGCGGGCGTGATCAAAGTGGCAGGAGCGGGAGGAACAAGGGGAGAGGTTGTCTCTTCCTTTCCTTCATTTGGGTTCGACCCGCATCCGATGCAGGAGCAAAGAAGGAGAAGAGTAAGGACGATAAGCGTGATTCTTTTCATGTGTGTGCTTCCTTTCTGTTGAGATTGAGCGGCGTTTTTGTATAAAGTTACCATCTTTAGGGCATTTCCGAAAATTTCACATACATCAAATAAGCAAAATCTTTTTCGCGACTTGCTACAAAGCGATTTTTGTCGAAGTGACAAAAAATTTTGTTGTTTGATGCACACAGAACAACCGGAGACTCCTTTCCTCTATTATATCATATTAATTTTGAAAGTTCAAGAGAAATTTTCATTTTTGGGCAGAGCGTTGATTAAAAAACGCCTAAAATTCTTGACAAGCAGCAGAGGACATGCTATAATAGGCGTAGAATTTTTGTAAACGGAGGCAACAGTAATGGAAAAATTGATTGAACGTTTTTTGAAATATGTGGAATTTCCGACTATGTCGGATCAACATTCGGGGAAATCGCCGAGCACCGAAAAGCAATTGCGACTTGCAGAGTATTTATGCCGAGAATTGGAAGCAATCGGCATTGAAGACGTACGCATGGATACACACGGCTATGTTTATGCGTTTTTACCTGCCAATACCGATCAACCGACACCGGCAATCGGGCTGATTGCGCATATGGATACTTCGGATGCGGCGAGTGATACCAATATTAAACCCGCTGTCATTTCCTATCAGGGCGGAGATATTCTTTTGAATGCCGAACAAAATATTGTTATGGAGGTCAAGGAGTATCCGTATCTTGCGGATTTCGTCGGGAAACGCCTACTTGTTACCGACGGAACCACCTTGCTCGGCGCCGATGATAAGGCGGGAATCGCCGAGATTGTAACGGCAATCGAGGAATTGATGCAGAGCGGAGAAAAGCACGGTAAGGTTTGTATTGCGTTCACGCCCGACGAAGAGATTGGAGAGGGAACTGCCTACTTTGATTTGGAGGGATTTGGTGCAGAATACGCCTATACGGTGGATGGCGGATTTTTGGGCGGAATCGAATGCGAATGCTTCAACGGCGCCGCCGTAACGCTTCATTTTAACGGTGTTTCCATTCATCCGGGTTCTGCCAAAGGGAAAATGAAAAGTGCTATGTTAATGGCAATGGAATATCAGGCGATGCTTCCGCCGCAGGAAATTCCAGCATGCACGGAAGGTTATGAAGGATTTTACCATCTCTGTGAAATGAGCGGAGATGTGGAACATGCAACACTGTCGTATATTGTGCGAGACCATGACCGTGCCAAATTTGAAACACGGAAACAGTTTATGGTGGATTGTGCGAAAAAGCTCTGCCAAAAGCACGGCGCGGGCTCGGTGGAAATTACCGTGAAGGATTCCTACTACAATATGAAAGAGGTTGTTGATCGCTTTCCTTATGTTATGGAACGCGCCAAGGATGCCATGCGCGCTTGCGGTGTACAACCGTATCTGGAACCGATTCGGGGCGGAACGGACGGTGCGGCGCTCTCCTACCGCGGTTTGCCTTGCCCGAATCTTTGCACAGGCGGCGGCAATTATCATTCACGCTTTGAATTTGCCGTGGTTGAGGACATGTTGACCTGCAAGGATATTTTGAAGCGTCTGCTGTGCGATGCGGTCGGCGCCAATGCATAAAAAGCAGTATGACTGCGCACGCCGCAAATTGTGCGGCATCAAAAAGGGACGGCTGTCGCGGAATTCGCGACAGCCGTCTTTTGAGAATTATTGCAATTCGGCGAAGTATTTAATGGTGCGAACCATCTGGCTTGTGTAGCTGTTTTCATTGTCATACCATGCAACGACCTGTACCTGATAGGTGTCGTCGGAAAGTTTGACAACCATGGTCTGTGTTGCATCGAACAGCGAGCCGTAACGCATACCGACAACGTCGGTGGATACGATGGGATCGGTGTTGTAGCCGAAGGATTCGGATGCCTGCGCCTTCATAGCGGCATTGACGGAATCAACCGTGACATCGTTTCCTTTTACAACAGCAACCAAAATGGTGGTAGAACCGGTGCAAACCGGAACTCTCTGCGCGGAGCCGATCAACTTGCCCTTCAATTCCGGAATAACCAGACCGATTGCCTTTGCGGCGCCGGTGGAGTTCGGAACAATGTTCATAGCGGCAGCTCTTGCACGGCGGAGGTCACCCTTTCTGTGCGGACCGTCCAAAACCATCTGGTCACCGGTGTATGCATGAACAGTGGTCATAATGCCCGCCTGAATCGGGAATGCATCGTTGAGTGCCTTTGCCATGGGAGCCAGGCAGTTGGTGGTGCAGGATGCGGCAGAAATGATTTTGTCGTCTGCGGTCAAAATTTCATTGTTTACGTTGTAAACGATGGTCTTGGGCATGGTGAAGTTTTCGGGATCCTTCTTGCATGCGGCAGGAGCGGAAATAACAACCTTCTTAGCGCCTGCTTTGAGATGCTTGGAAGCATCAGCAACATCGGTGTAGAAACCGGTGCATTCCAAAACGACATCGACGCGCAGCTTTTTCCAAGGACACTTAACAGCATCTTTCTCGGAATAAATTTTGATGGTCTTACCATCTACAGTGATGGTGCCGGCGGCATCATCTGCGCTGATCTCGTGCTCGTAACGACCCTGTGCGGAATCGTATTTGAGCAGATGAGCGAGCATTGTGGGGCTGGTCAGGTCATTGATAGCGACGACGGTGTAGCCCTTTGCACCAAACATCTGACGGAACGCCAGACGTCCGATACGACCGAAGCCGTTGATAGCAACTTTTACATTTGCCATGGGATTGTTCCTCCGTAAAATATATATTTTTGTTTACGCATATTTGGCGGGGCAAAACCCCACTCCAACTATATATTTTAGCACATTTGGCGCCAATATACAATAGATATAGGCGAAATTTTCAAAAATTCGTCCCTTTGCGCGATTTAAAGGCTTGTTTTGATGGATAAATGGTCAAAAACACCAAAAAACAGATGTTCAATTCTACGAATCTTCCGAATCTTGTGCCATTTTTAATGCACCCGGACTACTCGGTCGAAATCCGTCTATTTCTCCTCGCTGAATCGCACCGAAAATACGACAGCGCAGACCGCGATTTTGGCGATCGAGAGTGTTAATCAACTGTTTGATTTCTTCCCGTTGTGTGTTGCCGTTTGCGGGACAAACCGATTTGATTACGGGCAAATTTGCGGTAGCGGCAAAAGCGCGGATGCGCTTTTCGGGCAAATAAATCATAGGACGCAAAACACGTAAATCGACGCGAGAAAGATAGGTGACAGGCTGAAAACAGCCGATGCGTCCTTCAAAAAAGAGATTCAGCATAAATGTGTCCACAACATCGTCAAAATGGTGCCCCAGTGCCACCGCAGTGCATCCCAACGATTTTGCGGCATTGTTCAATGCCCCGCGTCTCATCTTGGCGCAGAGGGAACACGGATTTTTTTCTTGCCTGGTTTCAAAAATAACTTTATATATTTCCGACGGGACAATGTGATAGGGAATATCTAATTCGCGGCAAAGCGCGTCAATGTCGGAAAAATCGGTTCCGCCGGGGAACCCCATATCCACCGTAATGGCGATCAGCTCAAACGGATGTGAGTAGAAGCGTCTCAATGCCGCAAGGGCGCAGAGAAGGGTCAGGGAATCCTTTCCCGCAGAAACGCCGACCGCGATTTTGTCTCCGTCGCGGATCATTTCGTAATCGTCAACCGCGCGACGCACACAGCTCAGTATTTGCTTCATTTGTTTCGCTTGTTTATTTGGCTCCATGGGAATCCTCCTGCGATGATTTCTTGCGATTTTGCGGCAGAAATGCCGATGGGAAGGCACAGTTTGTGTAAATTTCCCGTATTTCATCGGTTTCCTCTCGCTTTTCATTATACAAAAAGAGCGTTGGTGTCAGTGTCATGCCCGGGGATGCACCGCGTACCGCTTCGGTCAGAATCAAGGAAGGGCGACTGCGCACATCGGGGGCAATCGGGGTCAAGCGTTTTGGCTCCAGTCCAACGGCTGTCAAGGAAACAAGCAATTCCGACATGCGTTCCGGTAAAAACACGGTATAAAACGAACCGCCGTGCCGAAGCATGCGTGCCGCCGCTGTACAAAAATCGTGAATGCCGCCGTAAACCTCGTGACGAGCCGAATATTTTGCGTCGCTTTTGTTTCGCAGTCCTGCGCCTATGCGCCAATAGGGCGGATTGGAAAAAACCGTGTCCACCTGACGTGGCAAAACCGCCTCACGTACATCGGCACAAATACAGTCAATGCGCGTTTCAAGACGGTTGATTTGCGCGTTTCTGCGTGTCAATTCGGCAAACGTAGGTTGAATTTCAATGGCATATATGTGTGCCGCTTTTTCTTTTTGCAGACAAAGCAGGGAAATAATACCGGTTCCGCTGCCCAATTCCGCCGCAACCGTATGTTTTCCACCGCGTAGGTATGCCGCCAAAAGATAGGCGTCGGTCCCGAATTTCAAACCGTCTTCGCGAACGATTAGTTGCAGCTGCTCATTGACCGTATCCAG
>CAZMAZ010000040.1:10719-12458 GCA_964564255.1 uncultured Clostridium sp.
TTATTCTTGTTCGGGAGCCTCGTTCGGGCAGACGTCGGCGCAAGCACCGCATTCCAGACACTTGTCGGCGTCGATAACATAAACGTCGCCGTTTTCGCTGATTGCTTCGACCGGGCATTCGCCTGCGCATGCGCCGCAACCGATGCACTTATCCGGATTGATTTTGTATGCCATGATGATTACCTCCTTATGTATTTGTGTTGTGCTTCTATTATAGCACAAATTACGAAAAATGCAACTGCTTTTTGTAAATTTTTTTGAAAAGATGCAAACTTTTTGACCTTGAGGGCACTTTTTGCATCCAATCAATCAATTCTCGCCTGCGATCTTGCATAAATTGCACAGCCGGGGTATCAAGGTATCTTCAAAGCCGCTCAAAAAACCGGCGGCTTCCAAAGCAACATTGCCCGGCGTCTTCGCTCCAAACTTAACCAATGATTTAACAAGTCACGTTACAATTTAGCTTGCAATGTCCATCACTGTCCGATTGCACCGAGCTTTGATAAAACGCAGTCATAGCGCGGCAGAGATAGTCCACATCCGCGCACCCCGCACTTTCGTATGCAGAATGCATGGCAAGCTGCGCCATGCCAATGTCCACCGTGCAAAGCGGAACGGTCAGATTGGCAATGCTGCCAAGCGTTGATCCGCCCGGAAGATCGCTTCGATTGGCATAAAACTGTACCGGCATCTTTGCATGCCGACAAATCTCTGCAAAAAGCGCGGCGGAAAGAGCATCGGTCGTGTATTTTTGCGCGGCATTTGACTTGATGACAACACCGCCGTTAAGGTCGGGAGCATTTTGCGCATCGCTCAATTCGGGATGGTTCGGATGGCGTGCATGTCCGTTGTCGGCGGACACCATAAAGGAAGAGGCAAAGAGCCGACGCAAATCGACTTCATAAAATTCGGCAATGCGCTCTAACGTATCGCGCAAAAAGACAGACGCCGCCCCCTGCTTGGTGGCACTGCCGGTTTCCTCATTGTCAAAACAGGCATATATTTGCGCCGTATCGGGCGCCGTTTTTGCATTGAGAAGACCTTGCAGTGTTGCATAAGCGCACCCGAGATTGTCGATACGCGGGGAAGCGTAAAACGCGTTTTCGGCACCGAACAAAACACCCGGGGTGCGATCGTAGAGATACAAATCCGAGCCGACAATGGCGTCGGGAGTAACACCCGCCGCGTCAGCAATTTCTTCGCGCAATTGATTTCCGGTCCCGTCCATGCCGTACAGTGGCAAAAAATCAACCGCAGGATTATATTTAAATCCATCGTTAATAGTTCGATTGAGATGAATGGCAACATTGGGGATCAAGCAAAGGTCACGATCAATTACAATGCTCTTGGTGTCAAAGCGATTACCGTTGCGGGCGATGACGCGACCTGCAATGGATAAGGGACGATCCAACCATGAAGACAGAATCATGCCGCCGTATCGTTCGGTGTTCAAACGAACATATTTTCCGAACGCGGGAGAAGCATAATTTTCCTTTAGTTTGAAAGTGGGCGAATCCGAGTGCGTTGCCGCAATCATCAAGCAGGAAAGCGATGCTTCGGGCAACGTGAAAGCAATCAATGAGGAATGATTTCGCGTGACGAAGTAGCGCCCGCCGCGCACAAGCGAGAAGGCGTCCCCTTCGTGCAATTTGACAAAACCGGCATCGGTAAGCATTTCGGCAACGGTATCTGTCGCCTGATATGCGGTTGGACTTTTTTGAATAAAGGAAAGCAGCTTG
>CAZMAZ010000041.1:0-8517 GCA_964564255.1 uncultured Clostridium sp.
TCTTTTTGCCAAGCTTTTTCTTTGCGCCTACATGGTCAAAGAAAAAGCGGTAATGGATTTTATGCATTTTGAAAATTAGGGAGCCGCTGATTTATTCGGCGGCACATCTTCGGCACATCTTTTTTCTCCTGCTTCTTGCCGAAAAGCGCGAAGTACCTCCAGTACATCTTGCGTTTTTCGCAATTGCAGGCAAAAAAATCTGTACCGAATCTGTACCACCTCATTAAATCAGTGCTTCCTTGGGGAGCTTTTTGTCTACAACCTGAATATTTTTATTGATTTTTGATTCTCTCGTTTTTTATTGTTTATACTGTTTTTTGAAAAGAAGAGATTTCCTGTCGGCGGTAAGCTCGCAAGCACCGTGTGTGCCAAACGAACGGAATTACGGAGGGAAACGTATGCCTAATACAGAACAGGGCAATCGTCGCAAAAACGGTTTGCATTTTTTGCGTCGTTTGACCGTAACCGCAATGATGTCGGGCGTTGCATTTGTACTCATGATGTTGGAATTTTCAACACCGCTGACCCCGACCTTTTTGAAATTTGATTTTTCCGACCTGCCCGCAATGATTACGGCATTTACCTTTGGACCGTTTTGGGGCGTTCTGGTCGAACTGATAAAAAATTTATTGCACCTGCCCTTTACCGCGACGTCGGGGGTGGGAGAGCTTGCCAATTTTTTGATTGGCGCGGCAATGGTTTTGCCTGCAGGATGCGTCTATCGCATCGACCGTACACGTCGCGGCGCTTTAATCGGTACTGTTTGCGGCGGAGTGTTCGCCGCCGTCATCAGTTTTCCGGTCAATTATTTGATTACATACCCGTTTTATACAAAATTTATGCCGCTTGAAAGTATCATCAGTGCCTACAGCGCAATAATTCCCGCCGCGAATACGCTGGCGCGTGCCCTTTGGATGGTGAATGTGCCGTTCACTTTTGTAAAATGTTTGTGCTGTGCTGTGATCACCTTTGTCGTATACAAAAGGCTTTCGCCGATTTTAAAAGGGAAGGATACGGATTTGAAATGATTGAAGCAATCAAAACCTTTTTCTTGGAGACGGTGGGCAAGGAGCTTTGTGTGTTTTTGTGCTCCATGCTGCCGGTAATCGAACTGCGCGGCGGTGTGCCGATGGGGGCAGCGTTCGGGCTGCCGTGGTGGCAGACCTATCTTTTGTGCGTGCTCGGGAATATGCTTCCCGTTCCGCTGATTCTTTTGCTGATTCGCTCTTTGATTGATTGTTTGGCAGGCTCCAAGGTTTCTTTTTTGTCTCGCTTTGCGGCGTGGTTGAATCGAAAAGCAGAGAAAAACCGCGACAAAATCGAGCGCTACGGCTTTTGGGGCGTTGCTTTGTTTGTGGCAATTCCGTTGCCCATGACCGGGGCATGGACCGGCTCCTTGGTCGCGGCGACCATTCACATGAAGTTTTGGAAGGCGTTGCTTTCTTGCCTGATTGGTGTTATGATTGCAGGTGTCATTATGACGCTTGCTTCTTACGGCGTGGTTGCGGCACTGGGCTTTTTGAAGTGAAGAGTGCCCGGAATGGATTCTCGGTAAAACCGGTAAGACCGAAAATAAGAAAAACACAAGAAAATACGCAAACCCTATTGCAAATGTTGCAAAAGTATGATATAATAAATCATGATATAAGATTTTGTTGCGCAAGCACTGCTTCGCTTTCCAGCAGAATAAAACAAAGTGAATCGCTTTTATCAAGAGTGGTGTAGAGACAGGCTCAATGATACCACGACAACCTGCCGCGAAAGCGGTAAGGTGCCAATTCCTGACAGATGAGAGACCAAAAGCTCCGTCTGTCGGCGGAGCTTTTTCGCATGCTCGCGATGATGATTTATGCAAATTCGGAAAAATTATGAAAGATGAGGAATACAAACATGAAAAAACATTTATTTACCAGTGAATCGGTCACAGAAGGACATCCCGATAAAATATGTGACAAGATTTCGGACAGCATTTTGGATGAGATGCTGCGACAGGACCCCATGTCGCGGGTTGCTTGTGAAACCTTTTGCACAACAGGACTTGTTGCCGTCATGGGCGAGATGACCACGCATGCGTTTGTGGATATTCAAAAGGTGGTGCGGGATACAGTGCGCGAGATTGGATATACCCGCGCAAAATACGGTTTTGATGCCGACAGCTGTGCTGTTATCAATTCCATTCATGAGCAATCGCCCGACATTGCACTCGGCGTTGACCGCTCGTACGAAGCCAAAAGCGGGCAGGAGACCGATGGGCTGGATATTGGTGCGGGCGACCAGGGAATGATGTTCGGGTATGCCTGCGATGAATCTCCCGAATTGATGCCGTTGCCCATTTCGTTGGCGCACCGTCTTGCTAAGCAGTTGACCGCGGTTCGGAAGGACGGGACATTGACCTACCTGCGACCGGACGGTAAAACGCAGGTGACGATTGAATATTGTGACGACAGACCGGTGC
Source organism: uncultured Clostridium sp. (assembly GCA_964564255.1). GTDB lineage: Bacteria > Bacillota > Clostridia > Oscillospirales > CAG-272 > CAG-448. The sequence goes on from CAZMAZ010000041.1 coordinate 2,456, forward strand.
GGGTGGATACCGTTGTCATTTCCACACAGCACGGTCCCGATACCGACCTTGCACAGATTCGCGAAGATATGATTCGCTATGTCATTCGTCCTATCATTCCGGAAGAAATGATGGATGCCGACACCAAGATATATGTCAACCCGACCGGTCGCTTTGTGATTGGCGGACCTGCCGGGGATACGGGATTGACCGGGCGCAAGATTATTGTGGACACCTACGGCGGGTATGCACGTCACGGCGGCGGTGCTTTTTCCGGTAAGGACCCGACAAAGGTAGACCGTTCCGCCGCATATGCCGCACGGTATATGGCAAAGAATGTGGTCGGTGCAGGGCTTGCACGCAAATGTGAGGTGCAGGTTGCCTATGCTATCGGGGTTGCGCGTCCCGTGTCGGTGATGGTGGATACCTTCGGCACCAATATCGTGGACGAAAAGAAGATTGCGGATGCCCTGATTGAGCAGGTTGACCTGCGTCCCGCGGCAATTATCCGCCACTTTGATTTGCGTCGACCGATTTATGCACAGCTTGCCGCGTACGGTCATATGGGACGGGAAGATTTGCTGGTTCCGTGGGAGTCGCTGGAGCTTTGCGAAAAATTGCGTTCCGCTTGCCGATAAAAGGGCACAGGAGAATGAGAAATTGCATATCCTCTCGGTAAGGAATATTTTCCAAAACGGGAGGGTGTGTTTTGATGATTTTGCTTTTTACCGTTGTCGGGATTTTAGCGGTTATCGGATTGTATACGGTGGCGGTTCTGACAGGACAGCTGTTTTGTCGGTCGGAACGCATCGGCGTTTTGGTATGCGTGGAAACCGAAGCGGATGCGAATCGGTTGGATTTTTTGCTGTATGAGGCGGAAAGGTTGTTTTTGCATCGAAAAAGCGTAAAAATGGCGGTTTTGATGGCGGAAGAGCTGTTGCCGAAGGAAGAAGAGCAAAAAAAGATGCTTGCAGAGCTTTTGGAATGTCACCGTGCGGTGCTTTATGTGATACAAGAAGGAGGGAAGGTAAACCATGTGGGAATGGGAAGAGAGTCGGACAGATGATACCGGCATGGAAAAACTGGTCGGCAGTATTGAATATATTCGCTATCGGAATGACGACAGCGGCTACGTGGTTTGCGACCTCGGGACCGACAAGGAGGAGCTTGTAACCTTAATCGGCAATATGCCGTATCTCTGTGAAGGAGATCATGTGACGGTGTATGGCAGATGGGTACATAATGCAAAATACGGCAGACAGTTTCGCGTTGAGCAATACGAGCGTATCGAGCCGGAAGGCGCAGATGCGATTTTACGGTATCTGTCCTCCCACGCAATCAAAGGAATCGGACCGCGAACGGCAAAAAAAATTGTGGATATGTACGGAGAGGAAACGCTGGACGTGATGGAAAATCATCCGGATTGGCTTGCGCAAATTCCCGGCATATCGCCAAAGAAGGCAAAAGAAATCGCCGAGGATTATAAAGCAAAATCCGGAATTCGTTCGGCAATGCTGTTTTTCGGCGACTATTTCGGTGCCTCCCTGACCACGCGCATTTATAAAAAATGGGGAAGCAACGCGGTGGAGTTTGCCAAACAAAATCCCTATCGGCTGTGTGATGAAATCGACGGTATCGGATTTGAAAAAGCCGATTCGATGGCGCAAAAAATGGGACTTCCGCGCGATTCGGATGCGCGCGCGGAAAGCGGTGTCTTGTATTTTTTGCAAAGCAGTGCGATGCAAAACGGGCACGTGTGTCTTCCGCGCGAAAAGCTGTCGGGGGGAGCGGCAAAATTGCTTGCGGTTTCGGAGCAAAAAACAGAACAGGCAATTGCGCACCTTTTGCAGGAAAAACGCATTCGAAGCGCAAAATTCGGGCAAAAGCAGTATCTCTATCTGCCGTATTTGGAGAAAAGTGAGCGGTATATTGCGGACAAGCTGATTCTTTTGGACAAATTACGCCTGCGTGTGGATGCGGGAGATATTGCGGGTTTTATTTCCATGCTGGAAATGCGCAACAGTATTCTGTATGCCGCACAGCAAAAGCGCGCCATTTACGATGCGCTGGAAAACGGTGTCATGGTGCTGACCGGAGGACCGGGTACCGGAAAAACCACAGTCGTGCGCGGTCTTTTGGCGATTTTCGATTCGCTGGATCTGCGCGTGGCATTATGTGCGCCGACCGGCAGAGCGGCAAAACGCTTATCGGAGGCAACACTGTGTGAGGCAAAAACGGTGCATCGCTTGCTGGAATGGGAATTTGAAGAGGGCAGGGACCGAAATGCGGAAGAGGAAGCCTACCGTTTTCGCAAATGCGAAAGCGACCTGCTGGAAGAGGACGTGATCATTGTGGATGAGGCGTCTATGCTTGACTGTGTTTTGTTTGCCGCGCTTTTGCGCGCCATAAAACCCGGCTCCCGCTTGATTATGATTGGGGACGCCGATCAATTGCCCAGCGTCGGTGCGGGAAATGTGTTGCGCGACGTGATTGACTCCGCGTGCTTTGCAACAGTCAATTTGACCGAAATTTTTCGCCAGGCACAGGCGTCTCTGATTGTGACCAATGCCCATGCCATTAACGAAGGACGCATGCCGATTTTGGATCAAAAAAGCAACGACTTTTTCTTCCTGCCGCGTTCGACCGATGCGGCAGTCGCACAAACCATTGCCGACCTTTACCAAAACCGTCTTCCGAAGGCGTACGGGGAAGAGACCGAGGGGAATATACAGGTGATTACCCCGTCCCGACGGGGAGAAGCGGGGACCGAAAATTTGAATCGCTTGATGCAGGCATTGCATAATCCGCCCGCAGACGGCAAGCGAGAGCATGTGTATCGGGACATCGTGTTTCGTGAAGGCGACCGTGTAATGCAGGTCAAAAACGATTATGAGCTGTCCTGGGTCAAAGGGAAAGAGAACGGCAGCGGCATTTTCAACGGCGACATCGGTGAGATTTTGAAAATCAATCGTGCAGAGGGCTTTATGCGCATTGCCTTTGATGACCGAATTGCGGAGGAATATCCGTTTGAACAGCTGGATGAGCTGGAGCTTGCTTATGCCATCACCGTGCATAAAAGTCAGGGAAGCGAATATCCGTACGTGATTATTCCGGCGTACCATGCGCCGCGTCCCCTGTTGACCCGCAATCTGCTGTATACCGCCGTAACGCGCGCCAAAAAGATGGTGATTGTTGTCGGCAGTGACCGCATTATTGATGAAATGGTACAAAACAACCGCCAGTCTATGCGCTACACCTGTTTGTGCGCGCGCTTGCGGGGATCGGAGGAATGAAAATGGGTTATTTATATCTTGTCCTTGCGGCACTGTTTTTCTCGTTTCAATTTATTTTCAGCAAAAAATATCAAACGCAGACACCGGGGGGCGGTGCTTGCGCCGGCGGCTTTTTTATGTATTTGCAATACCTTTGGGTTTTGTTGATTTGGACCGCCGTTTACGGCACCGGAGCAGACCTGTTTATGCCGAAAACCTTTTTGTTTGCCGCGTTGTATATGGCGGCAAACGCCCTGTGCACGCTGTCCTCTCTGGCGGCACTCAATACCTGTAAGCTGTCGGTTGTTTCTCTCTTTTCTTTGATAGGCGGACAAATGTTGCCCTTCTTCTACGGACTGCTCTTTACGGGCGCCGCCGAAAGCACGGGGTGGCTGTCGTGGCTGGGATTTGCGGCACTGCTTGCAACCTGTGTGATCAGCCTCCCGAAGGGCGAAGACGGCGGACACGGGCAAAAAAAATGGAAGGCGGCATTCCTTTGCGTGGGCGCTTTTATCGGCAACGGTATGGTTTCGGTTGCGACTGATATGAATGCCAAAGCCATCGGGGCAGGGGAGAGCACGAGCGAAGGATTTATGATTATCAATGCTGTTTTCGGCGTTTTGATTGGGCTTTGTTTGATGCTGTCGCAAAAGCGTCGCTTGCGTCCTCTCCTTGCGGGGAAAACGGATTGTGTCGCAGAGACAGCGCCGGATGCGGACACCGCACCGATTTCGCGCAAACTTTTGCTGTCGATGATTTTGTGTGCAGGCGCGTATGCCGTTTTGAACGGTCTCGGAAATGTATTCAGCATGCTGTGCGGGGCAAGCGCGGGGATGCAATCGACCGTGCAGTATCCCGTCATGAATGCCTTGATTATGATGATGATACCGATGATAGGCAGAGTCGTTTTCAAGGAAAAACTGACCGCTCGCGTTTTGATTTCCGCTGCACTTGCCGCCGTCGGGGTCTTGCTCTTTATGCTGGACGCATTGCTTCTCGGCGGGGTATAAAAAGGGGTATAAAAAGAAAGCTCGAAAAGAAAACGGACCGCTCCCACAGCATGCAAAAAGCAGCTGTTCGGAGCGGTCCTTTTTTGTATACTTCAGGGCAGCTCTGAAAATTCATCGCACGCAGATTCGGCGAGATCTTTTCCTTTATTTGTCACAAAACTCCTGCTGTAGCAAAGCTACAGCGGTCGGCCTTTTGTTTAAACCGACAAAAAATCTCTCTGCCGCCCAGCGCGCGTTGCATTATTAGAGGTACCCTATACTTCATCTGCAAAGTCTTGGTATTTGCTTTCGTCAATCGCCGTGTCGCTGTCTTCCACACAAAATGTTTTTTCGACATCCGGGGAGGCGGCACGAATCAGGTGATAGGAAATGATAAGCATCAGCGGAATGGCGGCGCGCAAAAGCCAGACATAGCTGTAGCCGAGTGCGGGAATCGCGTCGAGCAGCTTTCCGGGTTCATACGTCGCAAGTGCTTCTGCCCATACGGTTGCTTTCAATTCCCGTATACGAAGCAGGGCGCCGACATAGGAGAGAACCGTACTGCCGCCGGCAATCAGCGCTTTCATATGGTGTGTACGCCGCGAAGGCTTTTTGCGATACAACAGGGAATTTGCCGCGCAAAGGGTGGCGGCGGGCAGGAAATAGGCAAGATTTTCCAAAATCCAAGCCCATGTTTTTTTGCTGTCGTTTTTCCACTCCTCCATTTTCGGAAGTGCCTTGTTGATAAACAGGTGCAATTCCAGCAAAAGAAGGGCTGTAAGTAACAAAATCATAGCAATTACGATTGCTACCTGTGTCCATTTTATTTTTTTATTCACGGTATCTCCTCCTCTGTGTATTTGCTGTCTTCCGTTACGGTATTTCGGTAAATACTTCGCGCTTGATACGGCAAAGCTCGGTAATAAATGCCTGATCGGTTTCGGTCAAACGATAGTCGCGGCGGCGAATCATGACATCCTTGTAAATGCGGTCGTTGGCGGTGCAGATGCGTTGTACCAGCCCGTATCGTTGCAAAAGCGATGCAGGAACCGGGGAAACCCACATAAAAGTTTTGGGATTGGCGCTCAGCAAATCAAACTGACTGCCGCGTTCGAACACGCAGATGCGGCGATTGATAGCAGGGAGTTCTTCCTTGCGAATCTGCGAAAGCGGCAGAGACGGCACGTAGGGGTCGGCATGGGCAATCTCGGTCAAATCCTGCAAATCTTCATATCCGATTTCGTCCTTTTGTGCAAGCGGACTGTCTTTATGCATAATCAAAACGTAGCGAAATTCGGAGATAAGCTCGCTTACAAGCCCTTTTTCCTCCAACATTTCTTTGTAATAGGAATCATAATTGCGTGCATAGCGAACAATGCCGAGCTTGTAGTCCGCGTCCAAAATGTTGCGAATTGCGCGCATGGCGTTGGTTTCCTTGTAATATATTTCGGCGCCTTCCGCTTGGGTTATACGCGCGGAAAAGGCGGCAAATGCGGCGGAAATGTAGCTTGCGCGGGGGACCGAAATGGAAAAGTGCATTTTTTGCGTATTTTCCCGATGAAACATCTGTTCCATGGTTTCCACCTGCTTCAGTACATTTCTGGCATGCGTCAGGAAAATCTCTCCGTCCGGTGTTACCTTCATGCCACGCGGAGAACGTTCAAATACGGCGGTTCCGAGGGACGCTTCCAGCTCTTTGATGCAACGGCTCAGATTTGCCTGATCGATATACAAGCGTTCCGCCGCCTTATTAATCGATCCCGCCGCACTCACTTCAACAGCGTATTTCAAATACAATAAATTCATGCATTCTCTCCTTCTG
>CAZMAZ010000041.1:8617-12388 GCA_964564255.1 uncultured Clostridium sp.
CGCTTCCGATTTTTTCGGAACATGTCGTGCAAAGCACAAAGCACACCGAGCTCTTACCCTTATAGTATAACACAAAACTTTCGAAAAGTCCATAGGAATTGCACAGATTTCCGTTTTTTTCGGAAAAACACTTGCAAGTAAGAGAAATTTGTTGTATAATAGACAAAAAGGATTATGCGATTTCGGCAGATCCGTAAATGAAAGGAAACAGAACATATGAAATTACGCGCACCCGCTTATCCGTTGATTACCGTTGACCCGTATTTCTCCGCATGGTCGATGGCGGATTGTTTGAATGATCTTCCGGTTAAGCACTGGACGGGCAAGGATACCACACTGATCGGCATTTGTGAAGTGGACGGAGAAGAATTTTGTTTTCTCGGGACCTGTGACCGGCGTCCCGCCATGCGTCAAATTTCGGTCGATTTGAATGCCCTGACCACTACCTACGTCTTTTCCGATGACCGCATTGTTCTGACCGTCCGTTTCACCACGCCGCTTTTACCCGACGACCTGTCCTTATTGTCACGACCGGTCAGCTATATTGCCTGCTCGTATGTTTCCGCGGACGGCTTGTCGCATCGGGTTTCGGTTTCGCTTCTTGCGTCCGAAGAATTTGTTATGAACGCGCGGGGCGACGATACCACGGTGCGCCGGATTTGTTCGGACCTGTCAATGCCGACCGTTTCCATGGGAAGGACCGAACAAAAGGTTCTTTGCCGTTCGGGAGACGATTTGCGCATTGAATGGGGATACCTATACCTGAGTGCTCCTGCAGGAACCGTTTCGGAATTTGTGTGCGATCGGGACGGCATGGGGTACATTATGGGGACAATTCCGCTCCCCGAGGGAGAAAAGCGACTCTTTTTGCTTGCATATGACGATTGTGGTGCTTCTCTTGTTTATTTCGGAGAAACGGTGTCCTCTGTTTGGAACCGAGACGGGAAGAGCATTTTGTCGGCGCTTGCCGATGCTTATACGGAATATGAGCAATTGATTTGCCGCTGTGATGCATTTTCGGAAACCCTTTATGCGGATGCCTGCCGTGCGGGAGGCGAAAAATATGCGGAATTGCTTTCTCTTGCGTACCGTCAGGTGATTGCGGCGCATAAATGCGCGGTTGACGCCGACGGAGAGCTTCTCTTTGTTTCCAAGGAGTGCTTTTCCAACGGTTGTGCCGCCACGGTGGATGTTTCCTATCCGTCGATTCCGCTGTTTTTGTACTACAATCCCGAACTTATCAAGGGGATGATGCGTCCGATTTTCAAATATGCGGAAAGTGACGCATGGCAATATGATTTTGCACCGCACGACGCGGGACGGTATCCGCTCCTTTGCGGTCAGGTATACGGCGGCAACCAACTGCATATGCAAATGCCGGTCGAAGAATGCGGCAATATGCTGATAATGGTAGCGACAACCGCGATTGCGGAAAATGATGTCTCCTTTGCAAGTGCGCATTGGGAGACGCTGTCGCAGTGGGTGCAGTATCTTTTGACCTATGGGGAAGACCCCGACAATCAGCTTTGCACCGACGATTTCGCAGGGCATCTTGCGCACAATTGCAATCTTTCGCTCAAAGCGATTATGGGTGTCGCCTGCTTCGGATTGCTTTCTCGGATGCGCGGGGAGGAGCAAAACGCCGAAACCCTTCTTGCCCGTGCACGGCAAATGGCAGCATCGTGGGTCTCACGTGCCGCCAACGGAGACGGTTCTTACCGTCTTGCCTTTGACCAACCGCATTCTTATTCCATGAAATACAATGCCGTATGGGATAAACTGTTCGGCACCGACATTTTCCCGTCCGATGTGCTGGAAGGGGAAGTGCAATCCAATTTTTCACACTTTAATGCCTACGGAATGCCGCTGGACCAACGTGCCGCCTACACAAAATCCGACTGGATTCTTTGGACGGCAACCATGTTACGGGAGCGGGAAGATTTCGAGCGGTATATGGCGCCGCTTTGGGAGGCATACCACCATACCGCACATCGCGTTCCCATGACCGATTGGTATGATACGGTCACGGCAGAGCACCACCAGTTCCAAAACCGAACGGTTTTGGGCGGACTGTTTATCAAACTTTTGGCAGAGTCCGGGAAAATGTGCGTCACAAAACAGGGAGAAAAACAATGAAGGCTGTTATTACGGTAACCGGAAAAGACAGCGTGGGCATTATTGCCGCGGTTGCGGCTGACTGTGCCGACTGCAAGGTCAATATTTTGGATATTAGTCAAAGCGTTTTGCAGGAATATTTTGCGATGATTATGATTGCCGACATCGATGCACTCAGCATCCCGTTTTCCGATTTTGTGGATCGCATGCATGCATTGGGAGAAAAGCGCGGGCTTGAGATTCATACCATGCACGAGGATATTTTTAATACCATGCACAGAATCTGAGGAGTCAATATGTTAGAGTCAAGAGATATTTTGGAAACCGTCCAAATGATTCGTCAGGAAAATTTGGATATTCGCACCGTAACCATGGGGATTTCTCTGCTGGACTGTGTCAGTGACGATCCGAAACGGTTGTACGACAATGTCTACGACAAAATTACCCGTACCGCAGAGTATCTGGTGCAGACGGGATGCGAGATTGAAAAGAAATACGGCATTCCGATTGTCAACAAGCGGGTATCGGTGACGCCGATTTCCCTTGTCGGCGGCAAACTTTCGCCCGATGGATATGTGGGTTTGGCACATGTTTTGCAACGTGCCGCGGAAACAATCGGCATCAATTTCATCGGCGGCTTTTCCGCATTGGTTCATAAGGGCATGACGACAGGAGACAGAAATTTGATTGCCGCCATTCCGCAGGCACTGGCGGAAACAACGCTTTTGTGCTCTTCGGTCAATGTTGCCACCACGAAAGCGGGCATCAATATGGATGCGGTCCGTCTGATGGGCAGTGTTATTAAACAGACGGCGTATCTGACGCGAGAGGAGAACAGTATCGGTTGCGCAAAGCTGGTGGTCTTTGCCAATGTGCCGGAGGACAATCCCTTTATGGCAGGCGCCTTTCACGGAACGGGAGAGCCGGAAACCGTCATCAATGTCGGCGTATCGGGTCCCGGTGTGGTCAGCTCGGCAATTCACCGCGCGGGGGACTGCGATTTGAGCGAATTGGCGGAGATTGTAAAGAAAACCGCGTTCAAAATCACGCGGGTCGGACAATTGGTAGCGGGTGAAGCATCGGCACGGCTCGGTGTTCCGTTTGGCATTGTCGACTTGTCATTGGCGCCGACCCCTGCGGTCGGAGATTCGGTTGCCCATATTTTGGAGGAAATGGGACTTGCCTCTACAGGGGCACACGGAACGACTGCCGCACTGGCATTGCTTAACGACGCGGTCAAAAAAGGCGGCGTTATGGCGTCCGGACATGTCGGCGGACTCTCGGGTGCGTTTATTCCGGTTTCGGAGGATGCGGGCATGATAGCGGCAGTCGAACGCGGCGCCCTCTCTTTAGAGAAATTGGAAGCCATGACGGCGGTTTGCTCGGTCGGATTGGATATGATTGCCATTCCGGGAGATACATCGGAAGAAATCATTTGCGGGATCATTGCCGATGAAATTTCGATTGGCGTTGCCAATACCAAAACAACGGCGGTTCGCCTGATTCCCGCATACGGAAAATCGGTCGGCGATGCGGTGAATTTCGGCGGACTGCTCGGACATGCACCGATTATGGCAGTGCGCACCGATTCCCCCGCCGTCTTTATCCATCGCGGCGGCAGAATTCCCGCGCCGATTCACAGCCTGAAAAATTGAC
>CAZMAZ010000042.1:0-9294 GCA_964564255.1 uncultured Clostridium sp.
TTTGAAGATTTTGAACAAGAAGATATTTTCGACATCAAGAAAACGTTTTCCAAAGTTGAACTTGACTTGGCGTTTGAGGAGTTGAACGGATTTTCGATTCAGGAGAATTTGCTTCATAAATACGCAAAGTATTTGAAGGATTATCCGTCCGTTAAGACAATCGGTCAAGCAATCGCTCGAGATGTCAACAAGCATTTCTTTATGCTTTGCAGAATCATGGAAGCATCTCCATTCAAGTCAAAAACCGGAAAAGAATTCGTGAAGATTGTTTTTTCTGACGGTGTTGATACGATAGATACCGTCATGCAGAGAATTAATTATAACCGGTATCAGAAGCAGTTCAAAGCAGGAAACATCATTGTTCTTCCGGCGCAGTTAGCTGATAGGGAAGGAATTTATATCGACAATCTCGACAAGAAAGAAGTGAAAATATTGGAGTCATAAAATGAAATACGAGAAACAAGAATTGTTCGAGAAAGAACCTACGATCTGAGATAAAGAGTGGCAAGGAATGCCCGAGTACACAATTGAGAATGAAAGACCTTTCAAGGAAATAAAGGTGAAGTTCCGTAATGCTGAAGACTATAAAACCTTTATGAATCTCATTAAACAACCTTTGACGATGAAGACGATTTCAGTATGGTTCCCGATGTTTGAAAAAACAAGCCGCAGAGAATGGAGATACGTTAATGAGGAGAAGTGAACTTAAATATCCTCTTTACGTTATTTCTAAAGGGAGAAGCGGCTGTTGCAAGACCTGTATTGAACTTGATCGTATTCGTATTCCATACACCCTTGTTGTTGAGCCTCAAGAATACGAAGATTATTGCAAATGTTTTGATAAAGAAAAAATAGTTACAACTCCATTTTCTAATTTAGGTCAAGGTAGCATACCCGCAAGAAATTTTGTTTTTGATCTTGCGATAAAGACAGGTTCTAAACGACACTGGATCCTTGATGATAATATTAAAGAATTTTATCGCTTTAACGGAAGAAAGATTCTCGTTGAAGACGGAACAATTTTTCGATGTGCTGAGGATTTTGTTGATCGTTATGATAACGTAGATATGGCAGGATTCAATTACTCGTTTTTCGTCATGCCAAAAGCAAACAAACCTCCGTTCTATTTAAACACAAGAGTCTATTCTTGCATATTGCTTTCTAACTTCACCCCATTTCGTTGGAGGGGGAAATACAATGAAGATACTGATCTTTCCTTGAGAATCCTTAAAAGCGGAAAGTGTACAATTCTATTCAATGCGTTTCTTGCTGACAAAACAGCAACTATGACTATGAAAGGTGGTAATAGCGATGAATTATATAAAGGGGACGGTCGATTAAAAATGGCGCAATCTTTACAAGAGCAACACCCGGATGTTTGTTCTGTTGGCATCCGATACGGTCGATACCAACACGTTGTAAATTATACTCCGTTCAAAAACAATAAGTTGAACAAGATTGTCGATGTTCCAAAAGGTATCGACAATTACGGAATGGTACTTAGATATTTCGGAGAAAAGAAATGATCAATTTGAGATACGGCGATATGCTTTGGATGCAGAACACAGAATACGGCGAAACGCTTTACATGGTAGTAAATTCGCCTATTATCTGCGAGCATTGTGGAAAGAGAATTATCGACTGGGAATTGAACGAAGAAAGAAAATTCTTCTGCCCGAAGTGTAAAGAAGAAATCGCAGAGTTTTCGAAAGAACGTTGTGTATGCGGAGAAATGGATCAAGTTTCTCTTGTCGTTGCTTCAAATAACAATTTTTGCTGTAATACTGATGGTGAGACAATCCCTTACAATCACATGGTTAATAGGATTTTTCCTTTTTGCGAGAAGAGCATCATAGATGAAGTAAAGCAAGGAAAGATCAGACTTCTTTCAAAACAAGAAGCGAATCAAAGAAAAAGACTTCTCGTTTGGACAGCACAGAACACTTACGAGCCGGGAAAGCCGATGCCACAGTGGATTATTGATCAGTTTCCAGACGAGTAGACCTTAACGGAAAGGATACAGATGAAAAAGCGACTCCTGTTGTTGGACGGAACAAACTTCTTTTTCAAGGGAAGTTGGGGAACTCATGATTTGACTTTGAACGGCGAATCTATCAAATGCCTTTATTCGTTCTACCTCAATTTGCCAGCGTTGATAAGACAGTTCGAAGACCCGGAATGGGAACTCACTATGGTAGTCGGTTGGGACGGTGGGCATACGGAAAGAACAAGAATTTCCACTGAAGCTGTTGAAGCAGGAATTATTCCTAAGGCTTATAAGCAGGAACGCCGTGAAGCCAGAGCTCAACAGGACGATGGCGAAAAAGAAAAATGCAATTTCATCAAACAATTTGAAATGGCAGAACAATTCTTGAAAAACACGAGAATTGCTCAACTGCGAGTTAAGGGGGAAGAAGCCGACGACGTTATCGGAAGTCTCTGCAAGAGAAATCTTGGGAAATGGGATGACATCGTTCTCGTTACGACAGACAAAGACTATTATCAACTCCTCTGGGACGGTGTTAGGATTTACAATTCCACAAGGGATGAATTCTATGACAAGAACATGCTCTTAGAAAAGTATGGTCTGGAAAATGCGGATCAGTGGGTAGATGTCGGAGCACTTGCCGGAGAGACTGGTCCATCATCGGATACCATTTACGGAGTTCCGGGTATCGGTCCAGTGATTGCTTGTAAACTCATCCGACAGTATAAGAATCTTGAGGGTGTAATTAAAGGAGCTGAAGCGTATTTCAAGGACTACATCGACAAGAACGGATTTAGGGCATTTCGAGAGCGAATAATTTCCGGCGAATACAAACCCTCAAAACTCAAAGAAGCCAAGGTTCTTGCCTATCGAGAGTTGGTTCGAGTAGCTTATAAACTCAAAAAGATGCACACGGAACTTGAAGTCGAAATCCCAGAGTCTACACCGGACTGGCGTCGACTTGAAGAGTTTTTTCAAAAAGTTCGTTTCAATGTTTCCCCGAAGAATTTTGATACTTTGCTTCGGAGGGTTTGTTGATGGAATACCAATGTCCCAATTCTCTTCTGGGTTATCGTATGGTTTGCCTTGACTTGGAAACAACAGGACTCGACATTATCCGGAACAACATTATCGAACTTGGTGTTGTTGAGGTTAAACAAGGAAAAGTGACACAACAATATTCGAAACTTTTTGGCGGTGGTCGAAGTTCGATGTATCTGGTTCGAAAAGTTCATGGAATCAAAGACGCAGAGCGTTCGGGAAAACCGACTTTCAAGGCTTGTTGTAAGAGGATTGCTGATTACCTTGCCGGAGCGGTCATTATTACCCATAACGGAACAAAGTTTGACATACCGTTCATGGAAGAAAAGATGAAAGAAGCAGGAGTCAGCTTGTCTTATTTGAGACATATTGATACTTACTTGCTTTCAAGGAAACTCGAGCACGAAAAGAACAGTCTGGAATATCTTTGTGGTCAATACGGAATAAAGTATGACGAGTCAAATCATCGCGGATTGACTGACTGTCTATGCACATTGCAAATTCTTTATGCTTTTTGCGATAAGTTTGGAGAAGACAAGGTTCTCGGGTGAGAAGAAAAACGTGGCAGGGATTATTTCTCTGCCATTTTTGTTTTCAAAATATACGGAGGATTGTATTTATGGATAAGACCGTTTCTGTAAAATCACTTTATACCGCACTTGCCGACGAACTTCTCGCGGCCTATCAATAAAGCAAAAAATGAAAAGACGTTCTCTCTGGTTCCGGAACGGTGGAACTCCTCACCGTGGATGGTATAAGAACATCTGGGTTGACTCGTCTTGGGAATTAGCGTTTCTCATGTGGCATCTCGACCATGGAAAAGAAATCGTTCGCAATTCTCAAGATTTTCCTTATCCGTTCCGAAACGGAGTGAAGTATTATCGCCCTGATTTTGTCGTTGAAGGACATTACTACGAAGTTAAAGGGGTAATGGACTACCGGAGCAAAAGGAAGATTGATTCTTTCCCATTCCCGATAACCATTGTTGGCAAAAAGGAAATTCAGCCGTATTTGAAATATGCGGAAGCCAAGTATGGTAAAAACTTTTTTTGATCTAATAATTCCACCCGCATCATAAAAGAAAGAGAGCTTTAAATGGAAGAAGAAAAAGAATATCCCGGACAGTGCGAAGGAATGTACTCTTCGGAAGCAGAAGAATGCCGGGAGTGCGATATCGCAGAACAATGCAAGAGGGTGACGAATGCAAAAGACAACAAACGAAACGTTGACAGTAGTAAAGGAAAGCGTCAAAAAACAACTTAAATATCCTTCCAAGTGGAATGTTGTTTTTTGGAATGACGACGTGACTCCAATGGGATTCGTCACTTACGTTCTTAGTGAAGTTTTTAAGCATGAAAAAGTTACTGCTTTTGACTTAATGATGAAGATTCACAACGAGGGAAAAGCACCTGTAGGGAGCTACATCAAGTCTATCGCTGAATCAAAGATGATTATTGCAAAGTCGATGGCAGAAAAAGCAGGGTATCCCCTGAAAGTAACAATAGAGAAAGAGATTTAATGAAGAATCAAGAATTGCTCAATGTTATGAAACGGTTGCAACTGAGTGTAGAGAAGAATCTTTACGCTTATCTTGTCCCAGAGCATATTTTGTATTTTCTGATAGACGAGCCGAGATTTCATGAAATTGCCACTTTCTGTGGAGCAGATGAAGAAGATATCCGAAAGATTATTTCCGAACTCATTGAAGGACTGGAGAGGGTAGAGAATCCTGTCGATATAGTTCCTACACCAGATTACACCAAGACCATCAAGGCTTGTTCTTTCTTTGCGGAAACACGTTCTATAGATATCCGTGTTGAACACGTTCTTCTGGCTTTATTGAACAACGGAGAAGATTCTGTCGCGTATTATGCTCTCGTCAAGAATAATATCACTTCAGAGAACATTCACAGATTTATCGAAGCCCCTGTGAACGACGAAAGTTTGAAATACACAATCGACATGATTGATCTTGCGAAAAAGGGGAAATTCGACAAATTGATCGGAAGAGAGACTGAACTTCAACGAATAATTCAGATTCTTCATAAGAAGAGAGCTTCTAACGTCATTTTGTGTTCCAATCCTGGAGTCGGTAAGACTGCACTTGTCGAAGGACTTGCGTCTAAAATAGTGTCCGGTGAAGTTCCTGAAACCTTAAAAAACGCTTGTATTTGGGCAGTAGACCTTGGGGCGATGGTTGCTGGAACAAAATTACGTGGAGAGTTCGAAGAGCGTCTGAAAGGCACGATAGAAAGCGTCTTAAAGAACGAGAATGTAATTCTTTTCATTGATGAAATTCATAATATTGTTGGAGCAGGAAGTTCGGAAGGAACATTGGATGCCAGTAATATCTTGAAACCGTATTTGACGAGTAATCAGATTCGCTGTATCGGTGCTACGACTTACGATGAATATAAAAAGAAAATCTCGAAAGATAAAGCGTTTGCAAGGCGGTTCAAAAAGATTGATTTGAACGAGCCTTCAAAAGAAGAAACGATTCAAATTTTGAAAGGACTCCGAAAGTCTTATCAGGAGTTTCACGGAGTTACTTTTTCTGACGAAGTGATCGAGGAAATTGTTAATCTTTCTGATCGTTTCTTACTTGGACAGTTTTTCCCGGATAAAGCTATCGAGGTTATGGACGAAATCGGCAGTAAATATAGTTCCGGTCTCAAAGAAGGGAAAGAGGTGACTGTAGAGGACATTGAAATTCTTATCTCTACAATGGCAAATATCCCGAGTGTTTCTGTAAATAACAACGATAAGAAAGTTTTGAAAGATCTTGCTTCAAATATCAAGAAGGAATTGTTTGGTCAAGACGATATTGTTGACAAGGTCGTGAGGCATATAAAACTCGCAAAAGCAGGTCTTACCAACAAAAACAAACCGCTTGGAACTTTTGGGGCGATAGGGTCTACTGGTTCTGGTAAAACGGAATTTGCCAAACAACTCGCAAAGAATCTTGGTATTTCTTTCTTGAAGTTGGACATGTCGGAATACAGTGAAAAAAATTCCGTATCGAAACTCATAGGAACTTCTCCAGGCTATGTCGGATTCGAGCAATCTGGAGCATTAACAGAACCATTGATTCAGAATCCGCATTGCGTTGTCTTATTAGACGAAATCGAGAAAGCAGATCCTGCGATTTACGATTTGCTTCTTCAAGTAATGGATGAAGGGAAGTTGACGGACAACAATAACCGGGAAGCGTCGTTCAGAAATGCGATAGTGTTGATGACGAGCAATGTTGGAGCGTCGAAAGCAGAAAAAGCAAAGTGTGCAATCGGATTCAATGGAGAATCAACCAAAGCGGAAGTCTTGAATGATGAGCTCAAGAAAAAGTTTTCCCCTGAATTTAGAAATAGGTTTACAGAAATCTTCCAATTCAATGATCTTGATGAAAAAGTAATAGGAATGATTGTAGACAAAGAAATTAGGCATCTGAACGAGTCCCTTGAAGACAAAGGTATAACAATCAAAATAACGGATTCTGCCAAAGAATTCTTGGTAAAAAAAGCGACAGAAGAAAAGATGGGTGGTCGTCCGGTGGAACGGTTGGTTCATAAATATATTGCGGAGAAGTTGGTAGATAAGATTCTTTTCGAAGATTTTGCTAATACAGAAGTCATTTTTGACGAAAAAGAATGTGATCTTATAAGCGCAGAAATTTCGTAACAAAGCCAAACCTTAATGGAAATACAATAGGAGAATAAGAAATGGATAATCCTACAAACACACTCGAGAATCAGATCGAGCTTGAAAAGATGGAAATTCCTGTTCCGGAGAAAACTCTGGAAGCAGCCGTGAATCGTGCTCACGCGATTGCTAAGAAACTCCGGGCAAGCAAACAGGTAAAACTGTCTGCCGTTCAGGTCAAAAGCCTGAGTCGAATTGCCGGAGAAATGCGAGCAGATCTCGTTGAGAATGGTATTGTTTCCGACGAAAATGAGCAGGACTTCTCTCTGGAAGTTCCGGAAGATGTACAGAAATGCGCAGATGAATTTGAATGCTTCGGCGACGAGTGCCAAGACGCTGCGGATCAGATTGTAGAACAGAAGATTGAAGCCGGGGAAAGGATCGTGAAGATTGCGAAGCAGGTTCTTGCTTCCGATCGCCAGGTGAGTCCTGTGAAGTTGAACGCTCATATCCGGCAGATCATTGCGGATGCGACCAAACTCGATCTGATGAGAAATCTCACCAATATCGAGAACAAATCGCAGAAAGATCAAAACTTGCGGATTCTCGTGGACTGGGATGAGGTTTCAAAACTTTCGCCGGGTGTAAATAAGACGACGAAACTTCAGGATTTGAAGGTTCAAGACTTGAAGAACGTTTTGGTTTCCATCCGTGGCGGAAGAGCCGTCAAGGAAGACTGATAATTGATTCCCGGATATGAAATACTGTCCGGGAATTTTTGTGTGAAAATTTGAAAGGATTTCATAGACCTCCAGAAAGTCCAAAATGAGCTTTCGTAACAAAACCAATGGAGGTTGAAAATGAAGTCGATATTGATCGCAGTTGTAACATTGTTCGTAGCGCAGATGTTTGCCGTAGAAGTTCCGAAAAACCTACTTGAAGCAATCGCTCAGGTTGAATCAGGAGGAAACGACTCCGCAGTCGGGGACAAAGGAAAAGCCATAGGAAGATTCCAGATTTGGAAAACCTATGTCGATGAATGTAACCGCATTGCCAAACTCAAGAAACTGGGAAAGAGTTTTTCTTATGAAGATCGTCTGGATTCCAAGAAATCCGAAGAGATGGTCGTTATTTACCTTTCATTCTGGGGTGATCAGTATGAACGAAAGACTGGGGATAAAGCGACTTTGGAAGTCCTCGCAAAGATTCACAATGGACATGCTTTTTGGAATCGTTCGAAGAGCAATTCGAAAAACGCCAAATACTTCCGCAATCTTGAGAGTTATTGGAATAAAGTGAAGAAAGCATTACGATAAACTTGTTTGAGGATATTCTTATGACATCAAAAGAAAAGGTTGATACTACCAAGAATGTGATTCTAGGGCTGCTTGATTTGCCAGACCTTAATCCTGTTCATAGAGAATATCTAAATTCATTGCTTTTCAGGATAGAAACAGAAATTCAGCCTTATTCAAGTTCGATACCAGATGAAGCGATAAACCTGCTGTTCATAGAGGTTTTGAAGTCTTCATCTGTTGTTTTATTTACAAGAAAAGATAAGCCAGCTTCATGCAGAATCACCAAGAAGATTTTTTCCAAATTCTTTCCTGAAGATTCAATTACTTTTGAAGGATTCGAAAAATTGAAAGAGTCTCGATACGGTATGACGGTTTTGGGAATGAATATAAATCAGTTTTTCAAGTTAAAAAATTCTGGGAGAAAAGAGAAATGAAAAAGATATTTTTTCACTCTGATCTTGACGGCTATACCGCAGGTTCAATAGTTTCAACGGTTGTCAAGAATTGCAAGTTTATTGAATGTGATTACGATAACCGTATTGATCCCATGAAATACATCCAACACGGCGATGATGTGATCGTGGTTGACTATTCCTTCAAGCCGGAAGAAATGAAATTGGTGAAGGAACAATGTAACTTCACTTGGATTGATCATCATGTATCCGCTATCAAGAATTCCAAGAAATACGGTTACGATGACATAAATGGACTCAGAGAAATTGGTCTCTCGGGAGCAGAGTTGACCTGGAAATTTTATCACGGTAATTCGATTCCTGAATTTGTTCGGTTGGTCGGGGATTATGATACGTTTCGCTCTTACGGAACAAAGCGTTTCAATAACGTTGTCCTTCCATTCTTCTTCGGAGCGGAAATGTTTCTCCCTGGATTCAACCCTAAAAACAAGGGCAAAGAGTCTTTCCTGTTCGAAATTGATAGGCTGGGAGAACTTGTAAAGAAGTTCGTAAAGTTCGGCGAAGTTGTTTTCCGTTACAAGAAAGCAAGTTTTTCAAAGATAAATCGGGACAATGCGTTTGTTCGGAATATGTGGGGACTTAGAATTCTTTGTTTGAATACTTGCGAAGTCGGTTCCTTGTGCTTGACTATCCCTGAGACATTTAATCCCAAAGAACATGACGCTATGCTCTGTTATAATTTCAACGGAAAGAATTGGAGTTATGGACTTTATACGAACGGTCATCCAGAAGTTGATGTGTCGCTTATTGCGAAAGCATACGGTGGAGGAGGACACCAACAAGCATGTGGATTTTGTCTCAAAGAGTTGTTCCCAGAGCTTAAGTGAAATAGAGCTCGATTTAGACAAACTCAATTTAG
>CAZMAZ010000042.1:9394-12157 GCA_964564255.1 uncultured Clostridium sp.
TTAATTGTATAAAGGATTGAAACAATGTTGAAAGTAACAAGTACGAGGGTATACGACCTGGCTGAAGCGGTTGTTGCTTCTGGCTTTCCGATGCTTTCGGAGTACAGGGAAGAAGATTTCGAGAACAATGTTATTTCCACGGGTTACGGAGCTTGTTCCAATGACACCTGTTTAAAAAACGAGCATTTTGCCAGAGCGGTGAAACTAGCATCTGCTTCGGACGGTTCCGGACACCGCACTTTCCTTTCCGGCGTTTTGGTTTGCATGAATATTACTGCGACTATCAAATGGTGGGTTCAGTTTGGGCGTTATCATTTCCAGCAGATCGATTCTTCCATGTCTACCATGCACCGTCTGAAAAAGATGAGCAATCTTGGCACAATTCAATTCCACGAGAAGACCGATCCGAGATTTATCAAACTGCTTGATGATCTCATTGCCGAAAATGCTGACGAGGAAACGATTATTTACTCCTGTCCTGGCGGTCTGGAACTTACTGCACGAGTGAACACGAATTACCTGCAACTCCGTTCTATGATGGTTCAACGGCAAAATCACAAACTCCAAGAATGGCACGTGTTTTGCGACTGGATCGCAGGACTGCCGTTCGCAGAGCAATTTATTGTTTCCAGAAAGAAAGTTGAAAAATGAAAGGAATGGTAAAATGAAGAAAGATTATTGTCACATTGGGATTGTTCTAGATTCATCAGGATCAATGAGCACAATTCAAAACGACATCGTCGGAACATTTCATGAGTTTATCAAGACGCAGAAAGAACTTCCTGGCGATTGCACATTTTCATTGTATTCGTTCAGTGGAGAAGTTGACCGTCTTATTGACTTCGAAGATTTAAAGAAAAGCACGAAAGATTTCATGGAGGATTATATTCCGAACGGTTGTACGGCACTTTATGATGGTATTGGAACGGCGATTTACGAAATCGGAAAGAGACTCCATTCTATGAAAGAAGAGGATCGACCGGACAAGGTTTTGATCGCAATCATCACTGATGGCGAAGAAAATTTTTCTAGAGAATACAATCACGCCAAAGTTACTGAGATGATCAAAGAACAGAAAGGAAAGTATCAATGGGAATTCTTGTTCCTCGCAGCCAATCAAGATGCCATGGCGGTCGGTGCAACTTTCGGGGTATCGAACAAGAACTGTATGACATTCTCCGCATCCGGTCAGGGAGTAAAGAATCTTACGAGTTCCCTTGACGCTTACGCTACGATGTATCGAAGCAACGTTAATATGGACAATGTGAGTTTGTCCTCAGCAAAATAAAATTCAGAAACAAACCTTTCAAAATCCCGGATCGAGCAATCTTTCCGGGATTTTCTTTTTGTGCTTCATATATCCGAGTAGAAACACAGAAAGGACTGTAAATTGAGCAAATTAACTGACTCTCAGGAGCGTATCGCAAACAAATGTGATGAACTCAAATCACTTCTTCTGGAAAAGAATCGGAAATATGGAGATTCTGCTCTCAATCCGGTTCGGTTGTTTTCCAAAGCAGACGCTTGCGAGCAGATTCTTGTTCGCATGGATGACAAAGTAAATCGCATAAAGAATCGTCAGAACGACGAGGATGAAGACGTGTTCATGGATCTCGCTGGATATCTTGTTCTTTACATGGTTGCAAGGGATAAAGCGAAGGTGAACAAAAATGCTTAAACATCCTGAAGTCATTACAGAAGAATACCTGGATAGCCATCCGGAGTTCATTTTCGTTTTCGGAGATAATCTTGACGAAAAAGGACTTGGAGGTGCAGCTAAACTCCGTTATCATAAACAAGCATTAGGATTTCTTACTAAGAAACATTCGGATGATAAAGATGAAAGTTTTTTCAGGTGTGACAATTACATTGACTGGTATTTGAAGTCCGTTGCTTCTTTGAGGGACAAAATAAAACTTCAACCTGATAAGACTTTCCTTATAAGCAAACTCGGAGCAGGCCTCGCTAACCGTTATGGCATCTTCGAAAAAATCATTGAGCCGACATTAAAATCTTTTCTTAGTGATTGTCAAAACGTGGAATTTTTGTGGTGAATGAAACACGAAATTCGGCAAGTAATCATTCGGTGTGACAGATGCAATAAAGAAGTTTATTGCGCAATACATGAAGGCGGGTGTCACGATATTCAAATAAAACTTCCTTATACCAAAATCGGCAATCAATATTTCTGCAAAGAATGCTTAAAAAACAATAAAAAATCTTCGGGACTTCATATACAAACAGAACCCTTTAACGAAAAGGAATTGTAAAAATGAATGAATTCAAAAGAGTGAAAGTCCCTAAGGATAATGTTAGGGTTATCGATCTTCCGACAAATCATATTCTCGTTATTGATTGTTCCGGGTCAATGAGTTATGACCTTCCGAAAATTCGCCAACAGCTCAAAAACAAACTTCCGTCGATGGTGAAGGAGAATGACACGGTTTCTCTTGTTTGGTTCTCTGGTCGTGGAGAGTTTGGGCGTCTTGTCGATCGTGTAAAAGTGAATGATTTGAACGATCTCAATCGTCTCAATACCTCCATTGATCGTTGGCTCAAGCCTATCGGCTGTACTGGTTTTGTAGAGCCGTTGCGCACTGTTGAAGATCTTATGAAAGAACTTCAAGGAGTTTATTCCATGATGTTTCTGACGGATGGTTGCGATAACGAATGGAGTCGTTCTGAAATCCTTGAAGCTACAAAGTCTTTGGAATCTTGCCTCGCAGGAGCTGTGTTTGTGGAATATGGTTGGTATTGCAACCA
>CAZMAZ010000043.1:0-11994 GCA_964564255.1 uncultured Clostridium sp.
CATCCTCTTTACAAGCAAGCAAAAATATGGTATACTAAGAAGGTAAAAATCAAAAAAGGTCGAAAGGGAGAAAAACACAGTATGGACAGAACAGACGCCGCAATCGACGCACTCATTGATACAGCCATTGCCAAAGAGCTTTGCGAGGTGCAAGATAAGACTTATATGATCAACGGTCTTTTAACCCTTCTGCGCAAAAGCACATATACGCCGCCGTCGGAGCCTCTGCGTGACCGTTCCATTCCGGCTCTATTGGAAATTCTTTGCGATTATGCCGCTGCCAACGGCATTTTATCGGAAGACAACACCTCAACCCGCGATCTTTTTTCCACCGCTCTGATGGGCGTTTTGATGCCTCGCCCGTCATCGGTCATACGCCGCTTCCGCACAGATTATAGCCTCTCCCCGACTACGGCTACCGACAGGTTTTACCGCCTTTGCTGTGACGCAAATTATGTCATGACGGAACGAATCAGTCGCGATCTGCACTGGACAAGCAACAGCCCCTACGGCAAAATGGATCTGTCCGTCAACCTTTCAAAACCCGAAAAGGATCCGCGCGAAATTGCCGCGGCGCGCCTTTTGCCGCAAACCGGTTACCCGCTTTGCGCCCTCTGCCATGAAAATGAGGGGTTCTCGGGCGATCTGCGCCACGCCGCACGCCAGACGCTTCGTCAAATTCCGCTTGATTTGAACGGCGAACAATGGTATTTGCAATATTCCCCGTACGCATATTATAACGAACACTGCATCGTTCTTTCCGACAGGCATGTCCCCATGAAAATCGACCGATCGACATTTGAGCGGCAATTGGCTTTTGTCAAACAGTTCCCACATTACTTCATCGGTTCCAATGCAGATCTGCCGATTGTGGGCGGTTCTATCCTGTCACATGATCATATGCAGGGCGGACGCGCTTCTTTCCCCATGGAAAGAGCCTCCATACGACAATCAATCTTTTTCCCCGATTTCCCGAACATCGAAGCGGGAATCGTGCATTGGCCTATGAGTGTTGTGCGTTTGCGTACCGACGACGCCTCCGCATTGGTCGCTCTTGCCGATCGAATTTTGAATAAGTGGCGCCGTTATTCCGATCCTGCCGCGTCTGTTTGGGCAGAAACGGAAAGCGGCATGCACAACACGATAACCCCCATCACCCGTATGGCACAAGACGGACGATTTGAAATGGATTTGGTTTTGCGAAATAACCTCACCACGCCCGAACATCCGGACGGCTTGTATCATCCGCATCGCGATAAGCATTTTATCAAAAAAGAAAACATCGGCTTGATTGAGGTCATGGGGCTTGCCATTTTGCCCGCACGCTTAAAAAAAGAGCTTGGACTGATGCGAGACGCGTTACTGTCCGAAGCCGAAATTCCCGCAGATTCCCCCATTGCCGCCTTCTCGGAAATGGCAAAAACAATCCGCGCGGACAAAACCCTGTGCAAGGAAAATGTCAATCAAAAAATTTGTGACGCCGTCGGCTCTGTTTTCACACAGGTGCTGGAAGATGCCGGCGTTTATAAATGCACACCCGTCGGCACACAAGCCTTCTTGCGCTTTATTGACAACGTCAACATTTAAGGAACCGCTGATTGATTCGGCATTTCCTTAAGGAACCGCTGATTTGTTCGGCGGCACATCTTCGGCACATCTTTTCCCGCCTGCTTCTTGCCGTCAACCGCGTCGGCTGTCATATTCGATAGACCTCTTTTCGAAAGGAGCTCTTGCTATGCATGATATTATCTGCCCGCTTTGCGGCGAGCGCACTCTTGCACGAGATGTCGGCTTCGATCTGTCCGACTGCATCTCGTCTCTGCTTCCGACAGACGCAATTGCTTCGGTCGGAATGCAATTTCACTTCATAGTCAAAGAAGAACAGCTTTTCCCAAACGGCACACCGTCGCATGGCGCCTTTGTCCCGTTTACCATTACATTTGAAACGCTACGGCTCTACATCTGTCGCCATACCGGTACCCAATCCGATTTGCTGTTCGGCGAACTGTATACGCTATGCAAGCAAAAAAAGGAAGAAGCCGTGTATCCTCCCCTGCTTTACTCTTGGCTGGAAACCGTCTGTATAACCTGTTTTTCCCGCAATCGACAGCCTATCTATCCCGGTCGACTGTACAAACGGGAAATGGATGCGGTGGCAGATTTCCTTTGTCGCCTCTATGAAGAAGACGACCAAGAGAAGGAACTGACCCTGCCCCTGCGATCGATTCTTGCCAAAACAAATACGACGGATGCGGAAGAAATTCCCGACGGTCTTCGTCTCTCGGAACAAGAAAAAACCAAAATCATCCCCAAATGCTGTCCTCGTTGCGGCTTTTCGTTTCCGACCGCCTTTGGGCATTATCGCCAAAGAACCTTGCTTGCGGCGGCAGAGCAAGAAGCAGATGCCAAGGATGCGGTTGCGCTCTTTGCCGCTTACGCCGATCCCTCCGTCACGCGCCTTTTTCAATCGGATACCTGTTGCGCTTTTTTGATTGATGGATTGATTTATCAAATTACCGCCCCGCAAAGCAATGCGACTGATGCAACGGAATATTTGATGGACAACAGCCGTCTGTTGCGGCAAACGGATCACCTGCTTTATCAGTTTGGAAAACAGGATACGGGCGAGGATGCGCTCCCCGAACGGTTTGCGGCAATCCTTGGCGCAACGGCAGATCCTCGCCGCGGGAAAGACGGTCCGGATTCTTTGACATTTTTCTGTTCGGACATCGTTTTGCAAAACACGAATGCAAATGAATTCCGCAACTGCGCAGGCGAATGGAATCAAGAGGCAATCCGTGCCGCGACCTGTGCCGCGCGTGATGCAATCTATAAAACATTGCCTTATTTGTGTGCACGCCTTGAGCATGCCTGTGCGGGCAAGGACCGTGCGTTTTTACCGCCCCCTCCGAAGGCGCCCACAACAGAAGACGGAAAAAAACTGCTTTTACGGTTCCTGTATGCAGAGAAAGAGAGAGCAAGCCATGTATGTTCACGAAAGTGACCGAACAATCAGTCCTTATGTAATGGAACAAAGCCGCCGCTGGTTGCAATCACACATCCGAGACGGGTTCTATACCTATGGCGGAGATGACGAAACCGTCACCTCACTGTTTGACGGCGCACCTGTCGGCGCCGATGCCTACGACCGTTTTGTTTCCTGTATGGAAAATAACCCTCTGCGCGCCAAGATTTTACACGATTCGGAACAGCTTTCGCAATATGTCTGTCCCTCGGACCCGCAGGACGTTTCCCTGTATATGATTTCGCTGGACGGAAAGGCGCTCCCCATCGGTTTTGTGTTTGATTTTTTTGAAGATGAATTTGAACACTATTCCGCAAAGCAAGCCTTAATTCGCGCTTTTTATATCGACGCCAAGCAGGATACACTCGACACCTGGAATCGCACCCGTTTTACCGGACGATGCGTGCTTTTACAGGCTCGCCAAGATTTTTCGGCACTGGTCAGCGGAAACAACCGTCAAAGTCACCGCCTTCTCTTTGCATCTCTTTGCTGGTTAACGGCGCTTGTGGAAATGATTCTTTTCGGTGTCCGCTCGCGCGCCTTTTCGGTTATGTGGCAATTTTTGCTCTCGGGTTGCTCTCGTACCGCCACTATGAGCGGGAAGCTAACCTTCCCTTCTTTTACCACAGCGGGTGAAATTTCTTTGTCCGATTTTACCATAATCGATTACATGAATGTCGTTGGCATTCCGCTTTTTCTGAATTTTCTCTTTTTTATCACGCTGATCGCGCTTTTGATGACGCTTTACCGCGTCGAAATGAAGCGAACCGCTCTCCTTATGCGACTGGGAGAGCAGTTGCAACGTCACAGTACGTTGGCGGCTGAATTGGAAAAGGACGGCGCTGCCCGTCTCGCACTTTTGTGCGACCGCTTGATCTCACAATTGCTCCGCCCGACAGACAGCACACAAAAGAAAAATCTGCAGGTGCCCGCATGGTGCGAAAAGTTCAGACGGTGCGATCGATATAACCATCTCGGGTATGAACAGTACACACAGGAGGAAACAAAACTGCAGCGACGTCACAGCTTTTTGCCGCTGGTTTTGCTGACCGCATTTGTTACTTTGATTGATGTGCCGTTCTTTTACGAAATGCTCTGTTATATCGTTCGATTGATTTGCGGCGTTTGATTTTGCGACATAATGCAAAATGCGGTTGCTTTGCATAGCTTAAAATGTTTTGACAGCATTTTCTAAAAGCTGTCACCCTCCAAAAAGTTTGAAAGCGAGAAAAAAATATGGATCATTATGCAATGGATGTCGGCTATGAATACAGCGTAAAGATGCGCGACCGACGTATTCGCAGAAAACGTTTCCTGCTTTTTATCGGTGCTCTGCTCGGCTTTGTTTCGCTGTATTTGGTTGTCGCCAACGGCGTCGCCTACGGCGCTCTGTTTTATCCGATGATTTTCTGCCTGCCACTGATTTTGGTCGGCATTGTTTGGTTCTTTCATCGATTTCTTTCTTCCGAAATTGAATATACCTTACGAGACAACACCCTAACCGTTACCGAAATTTTCGGGAAAAGTGACCGCAAAATCCGCTTGGAGCTTCCGATCAATACCCTCACCGAAGTAGCTCCCTACGACGACGGGGCGGTTGCGCGGATCGAATCCTTTCATCCGACCAAGGATTATCATCTTTATGCATCCTTTGATTCCCCAACCCTTTGCTATGCCATCATTTCCGATGAAGACCATATTTCGGTCCTATATTTCGATATGAATGACCGTATGATCACCCTTTTGCGGCATAAAATTCCGTCCGCAATGGGAAACAGCATGCGGTGGAAGGATATACTCTCATCCGCGAAAGGAGTTTCTTAAAATACAATGAAAACAAAACAGGCACAAATGAAGGTACGGCTGTCGGAAGACCTGCTCAAGCGAATGCTGTATATTTCGCAGGCCGAAGGCAGAACACCGAACAATCAGATTCTTTTGCTGTTACGCAACAACATTCAATATTATGAGAAGACACATGGTAAAATTCCGTCGAACGCACTGCAAGCGATCGACATTTCAGCATATTTACCCGAAGAAAATTCTGTTGACGAGGAGGACGGTTCTCTTGAATAACTCTTTTTTGCTCTATCATCCCGTCGTTTTTGCGGTTGGAAACGATTATCAGATTCTTTTCCGTGCAAAAGCCGAAGGGCTCGCCGCTGTCGAAATAGGCGGCATCCGCTACAGCGATACCTTTTGCGGCGTCGTTCGTTCGCGCAGCTTGATTCATCGCGTCACTGTCCCCGCCGACATATTGAATGCCTCCGGTTCTTATACCGTTCTGTTCGCGCCGCTCGCCAAACGCGTTTCTTACTTTAACAAACCCGAAGAAACCGAAAAGCAAACCTACCGTTTCTTCCCCGTTCCGCAAGAAAACGCACGCTTTTCTCTTTTGTGTGACACACATTGCAATGTGGACGCTCCCGTGCGGTCCGCTCTTGCCGGCGGTCGCCCCGACGCTTTACTGCTTGGCGGAGACATCGGAGACTCTACCGACACGGAAGAACAGATTTTAACCATATATCGCCTTGCCCATGAAATCACGGCGGGAGAAATTCCCGTTGTGTATGCACGCGGCAATCACGATACGCGCGGCGCCTTGGCGGAAACGCTGGGAAGCTATGTCGGAACGCGCAACGGCTTGACCTACTTTACCTTCCGTCTCGGCTCGGTTTGGGGGATTGTCCTCGACGGCGGCGAAGACAAAAAGGACGACTGCCCGGAATATGGCGGGGTCGCGGATTATCCTGCATTTCGACGCTCACAAACCGCATACTTGCAGTCTTTAATTGCACAAAAAGAACCCGAATATACCGCCTGCGGTATTCGGCATCGCATTTTGCTTTGTCATATGCCGTTTACACTTGCAGATGAGGATTACATCGCCGTAGCCGGTGCGGATTATGCCGATTGGATTCGCGAGCTGAATCGCATGTCGATTGATCTGGCGTTGTTCGGGCATGTGCATGCCCTATCCCGCCATGTGGCAGGTGAAGGAAGCGGGACGGTAATTCCCGCATTCCCTGCTATTGTTGCCGCGGCGCGAAGCGATCATCCCGACAAATTTTATTCCCCGCAGACAAACGAATACACCGGAACACACCTTTCTTTCAGCCAAGACGGCATTCTTGCACAATTCGTTAATTCGCGCGGTGAAATTTTAAAAATGTAACATTATAGGAGACGCATCCATGGAACACCTGTATTCTCGCCCACTCAAGATTGTACACGGCTTCGAACGCCATCCGGACCGTTCCTTGCAAGAAGATTTTTCGGCAATCACCGAAAGACTGGAAAGCCTGCGGCAAAAAGGCTTCGGTGGCATTGTATCCAATGTTGCCGCGCATCAGTATCTGCGCGGAGAAGACGAGTGGCGTCTGCTTGCCTTTGCCGCAAAAGAATGTAAACGTATGGGTCTGCGCTTTTGGCTGTACGATGAAGACGGGTATCCCTCCGGTGCCGCGGGCGGCCTGACCATTGCGGAAAATCCCGATTTTGAAGCACGAGGCGTTGTCTTAATTGAAAAAACGGTTGCACCGGGACAAACCTTTACACTCGAATTGCCGCGCGGACATATGCATTTTCTCGCCGCCGCGCTCTATCCCACATCAAATGGTACCTGTGGAGGAATTACCGATTTTTCTCCGTTGGTTCGCCCTGCCGTTTACGGTTGCACCGACCGCTTTTCGGTAAAAAACCCCTCGGATGCTCCCGCCGTGCTTTGCGCCTTTGCGCAAAAACGTCTTTACGAAGGCACACATGCTCAGCATAATGTTTTTCGCTGTCGCCGTTATATCGATCCCACCAATCCCGATGCGGTTAAAGCCTTTCTGCAAAACACCTATAACGCTTACCGCACCCGTCTTTCCGCTCACATTGCCGACGACGGCATACAGACACCGGGAAAGATTGAAGCTATTTTCACGGACGAGCCTTCGCTCATGGGATGCTACATCAATGCGGGACTGTATCCGAATGTAATACAGGATGCTTATGACGACACCCTTCCGCTTTATCCCGTAATCAGTTGGGGACGCGATTATGAAACGGCATTTCTTGCCGAGCACGGGTACAGTTGTCTGGATGAGTTGATTTATCGCTTTGTCGGCAAAACCGATCGGGCAAAACAGTATCGCGCAGATTCCCATAAAACCCTTTCAGACCTCTACGAGCACGCCTTTTTCGCGCAAATCGGCGATTTCTGCCGCAAATGCAAAATCCCCTTTTCCGGTCACCTTCTTTTAGAGGATGATATGCGGTATCATACCGTTTTTGAAGGCAATTTCTTCTCTCTGCTCCGTCATATGGATATTCCCGGAATTGACATGCTGTTTTCTATTCCCGAAGCAATTTACCGCGATTACGCATTTACGCCTCAGCTTGTTTCTTCCATTGCCGAAGCCTACGGCAAAGAACATGTGATGAGCGAAGTTTCCGCACATGCGCAAGGCGGACATGTAACCGAACGGCAACAATATACGTCGGTTTGCTTGCAATATGCTTTCGGCGCGGATATTTTCAACTATTACTACAGTGAAGATGCCATGGACCCGGACACCTACGCCGCACAAAATAATGCATTGGCGCGCATCGGTTCCGCCATTCGCGGCAAAACGCACCGCGATGTACTGCTCTACTACCCGATTGAAACCTTCGCTATGCACCATCTGGGCAGTGATGTACAATACGGCACCTATTCGGATGCCGAAAATGCTTGTTGGGAGGGCGTCAGGGACTTATTGCACCACCTAAACATGCGACAAATCGGCGTTGCATTTGCCGACACGGAACTGCTTTTACAAGCAACCGTCCAAAACGGTTTAATCAAATTATCAAACGGTGTTACCTATTCCTCACTGCTTTTGCCGCCAATGGAAGTTACCGCACAAATCGCCGATTTTCTCTCTCGCTGTGCGGATGCGGGCGTATGTGTTCGCGCACTCTCTCACACACTCTTCCAAGCACCGCAAGCAACCGCGCTCTATGCCTCCGCGCAAACCCTTGTCGATTCCATCGATCGTACCGCTTTTCCCGTCTACACAAAAGAACCGATCGACCATCTCGCATTGCTGTGCAGAGAAACTGCCAACGGGCGGGTTTTCCTGCTTGTCAATGCGCAAAATGCGCCCCGTTCTCTCACACTGTCACTGCGCGGCATTGTCAATCCCGTGCTCTATGACCCATTCACGAACAACACCGTTCCCGCAGAAAAGGAATCTTTGCCAAGCGGCGCACAAACGCTTCACTTTTCCATGGACGCTTACGGCGTTTTGCTAATTCGGGAAAATCAATAATCATACGGGCACCGATTTTGCAAGCCGGCACTGTCGGTGCTCTGTTTCAAAAAGGGGGATTTCAGTCATGCTGCCATACGCCGCATATTTTGATAAATTGTACGGATGCTTTTTGGGGAAAACCGTCGCAGGAACCATGGGTGCGCCGTTTGAGGGAATTAAAATGCCACTCGAAATGCTGTTTCGCCGAGAAATGATTGACACAATGCTTCCCAATGATGACCTTGATTTGCAGGTTCTGTGGTTGGATACCGTAGCAAAATACGGCGAAGACTTCACCTCTTACGATCTTTTGGAATCGTTTGCCCGTCACTGCGACTATTCTCCCGGCGAATACGCTGTCATGCGCAAAAATTATGAGCGCGGCATCTATCCGCCTCTCTCCGGACAATTTTGCAACGATTTTTACCGTCATGGCATGGGGTGTCCCATCCGATCCGAGATTTGGGCATGTCTTGCGCCATTGCAACCCAAGCGAGCTGCCGCCTTTGCATCTCGCGACGGCGTGTTGGATCACGGAGAAGAAAGCGTTTTTGCAGAGCGCTTCTTGGCGGCAATGGAATCCGCCGCCTTTGAGGAATCCAATCTTGACAGGTTGATTGAAGTCGGACTGTCGGTCGTCCCGCCAAGCTGTCAATTCCGCCGCGTGGTTACCGATACCGTTTCTTGGTACCGCCAATATCGTGATGTAAAACTTGTCTTGCGTAAAATCTTGTTTTATTACGGTCATCCCGACTGCACAAACCTGTTTCAAAATATCGGAATTACGCTCGCCGCGCTGTATCTCGGCAATCTGGATTTAATTCAAACCGCCATGAGTGCACTCAATTGCGGCTTCGACACCGACTGCACCTGCGCCACCGCCGGGGCAATCATCGGGTTGATTCGCGGTGCGGACGATTTAATCAACACCTATGACCTGGGAGAGGTCCGATTTGTATTGGGGGTTCGATCCGAAAACCGTCCCAAAGAAGATTCGGTTTTCCATTTGGCCGAGGATATTGCAAAACTCGGCGTCGCTCTGAATCCGACACAAATAGAGCACGCCCCCGCCGTCAATCTCGATTTTGAAGACCGCTCGCAAATACCCGCTTTTTCCGTTTTGTACGAAAACGACGACCCCACCATTACAATAGGCGGCAGTCGTCGCGTTACATTGCTGATTCAAAACAAAGGCGATGCACCCCTGCATGCCAATCTTTGTGTCAACGGACTTTTCTTGAACCAAAGCTTTTCCGTCTCCCTGGCAGGTCACAAGCAGACAAAACGAGAGCTTCTTTTCTCTGTTCCCTCGGAAACTGCGCTTTTGTACGAAACCAATCTGATTTCGGTCGATTTCTCCACCGCCTCCGGCGCAGTCGGTACTTGGAAATTCGGTATTGTGGGCTGTACGCTTTGGAAGGCAATCGGTCCGATTTGGAGAACCGATCCAATCTGTACAACACAGGCGTTGCAACAGGTTTCCGGCTATTGGGAATTGATGAATATCCCTTATACGGGCGATCCTACAGACATCGTTCGCCGCTTTCACTTGAATTTCGCCCCGGATACGGACACCGCCTATTTGCGGGAATCGGAAGCCTTTGCGCCGCTAAAGGAAGACAACACCGCCTCTCTTTATGAGGAAACGCTGTTTTCACAAAAAGAAGACAGCTTTACCATGGACAGGCTCTGCGGCATGAAGGGACCTGTTGTAATGTACCTCGCCCGAGAGCTTTGGTCGGACCAAGACTGCACCGTCTGCTTGCAAATCGGTCATTCCGCACCGTTTACTCTGTACATAAACGGCAAAGAAATTGCCGCTCGCCGAGAGTGCGATACCTGGGATGCGGAAAACGTACACGTGCAGAATGTCTCTCTGCATAAAGGCATTAACCGCATCCTTATGCGCCTGACACGCGTCAATGCCGATGCAAAGTGGAATCTGACCTTTTCGGCAGGTGCCACCTGTGCCGCTCACCTGGTACAATTCGCATCGGTCAACCCGTACATGTTCGGCAAGCAGTAAAGGCACCGCCACTCTGCCTGCGAAAACCGTCCCCTTCTGTCGAATGACAACATATACTGTAAGTGGGAAATTTTTCCGCATAAAAAATCAATTTGCGTGATTAAAACGCTCCGATTTGCGGCAAAAATACCATTACAAGAAATCAAAAGCAAAGGGGTATGAAAACATGATGACACCAATTGTCAAACGCGGGGACATTTACTACGCGGATCTTTCTCCGGTCGTCGGCAGTGAACAAGGCGGGCTCCGTCCGGTTTTGATTATTCAAAACGATGTCGGGAACCGTTACAGCCCTACCGTCATTGCCGCCGCAATCACATCCAAACTCGGCAAAACACGTTTGCCGACACACATCGACATTTATGCGGAAAAAGCGGGACTTGCCAAGGATTCCGTCATTTTGCTTGAGCAGATTCGCACCATCGACAAACGCAGACTCAAGGAAAAAATGGGGCATTTGGACGAGGGAACCATGCAAGCGGTCAACACCGCCATCGCAGTCAGCTTCGGAATAGGAGATACCGGAGCGGGAGATGCACACGGAAACAGCGTCATCGGATAACGCGTTTTTCCAAGTTCATTCTAAAGTCTTTCAAAAATCATTCGATTTTGTCAAATCCTCTTGATTTTTGTCTTCAAATGTGTTACAATGTTATCGTAAAAATTCCATACTACATCAGGAGAGAAAAAATGGCACTGGTTACTACCAAAGAAATGTTTCGCAAGGCATACGAGGGCGGCTACGCCATCGGTGCATTTAACATCAACAATATGGAGATCATCCAAGCAATCACCGAAGCCGCAGAGGAGGAGCATTCCCCGGTCATTCTGCAGGTTTCCGCAGGTGCGCGCAAATACGCCAAGCACGAATATCTGATGGCTTTGGCACAAGCCGCCATCCGCGATACCGGAATCGATCTGGCTTTGCATTTGGACCACGGTGCGGATTTTGAAATCTGCAAATCCTGCATTGACGGCGGTTTTTCTTCGGTTATGATCGACGGCTCCCATCACTCATTCGAAGATAATGTTGCACTCACCCGTCGCGTCGTCGAATATGCACACGCGCACGGCGTCGTGGTAGAAGGAGAGCTGGGACGTCTCGCGGGAATCGAGGATGATGTCAAGGTCAGCGCAGAGGATTCTTCCTATACGCGTCCCGAAGAGGTCGAAGAATTTGTCAATCGAACCGGCGTCGATTCGCTTGCCATCGCCATCGGCACCAGTCACGGCGCTTATAAATTCAAGCCCGATCAATGCACGAGAAATAAAGACGGCGTTCTTGTCCCGCCGCCGCTCCGTTTTGATATTTTGGAAGAGGTCGCGCGTCGCCTCCCCGGCTTCCCGATTGTTCTCCACGGCGCTTCCAGCGTTCCGCAGCAGTTTGTACACGAGATCAATGCCCTGGGCGGAAAATTGCCCGATGCCGTCGGCATACCGGAAGAGGAATTGCGTCGTGCGGCAGGCATGGCAGTCTGTAAAATCAATATCGACTCGGATATTCGCCTGGCAATGACTGCCGGCATCCGCCGCGTTTTTGATGCTTCGCCCGATATTTTTGACCCACGCGGCTATTTGAGCGTGGCGCGCACCGAAGTCAAAAACATGGTCAAGCACAAGATTGAACACGTGCTCGGCTCTGCAAATACGCTTTAAGGAAACAC
>CAZMAZ010000044.1:0-11904 GCA_964564255.1 uncultured Clostridium sp.
CGAATTCGCGGGCAAAGGCGTATGAGTATTCCGTCTCCCGCGCCGATTTCAATCGGATAGTCGCCGCCCGTGGATTCGACTGCAATCCAACAATTGTCGGTACTGTCGTAAACCTCGATGGCGGCTGTGGTGCAAAGACGGATGACCGCGTCGTTTTCATAGCTTTTATTGGCAAAGACGACAAGATTTCCTTCGAAAACGCCAACCGTTACATCGTCTCCTTCCACGGCGGAAATTTCGCCGAAAGAGGTGAATTTTTGAGTCAGATGTTCGGCGGGAGTTTGTGTGTGAAATACACCGAGAGAAGGTCTGCCGCGCAGTTGTTCACCGACGGCGGCAATGTCTGCGTTGATTTCGCGGACGGCGTGATAATGCGGTGTTTGCTCTCCGGTAATCGAGATCATACCGTTTTTCCAATGCCAAAAATCATCTCCGTCCGAGCCGTCGGTGCCGGGCGTCCAATAGGTGAAATAGGACAGTCGGGATGCACCGTAGGCGAGGGCTTGCCATACCTCCCAGCGAATTTCATTTGCGGTTAAATTTCGGTACGGACCGTGCTCTACCACCAAAACAATCAGCATAAACGGGATATTATAGGCAAGCGAAAGCGCGCGAATTTCTTCCAGATTGGTGAAAAAGCCCGGGCGGTCAACACATTCGTAGCCGTCTCCCGCACCACTGAAGGCATCGTTATAAATGCGCTCTTCCCGTTCGTTTGCAAATGCCGGGCGTTCTTTGGGAGCACCCTTGAGGAAATGGTAATGGTCATAGCTGATGATTTCCGGCTTTACCGTTTGAATATAGGATTCCACATGTGCATGATAGGAAGGAGAGCCGAGCTGTTCGGGGGATGCGTAGTTCGGGAATAAATTGATGTATGCTTCGTGCTCCGGGTCGGCTTCGTGCAAAATTTCCCGTATTTCGGCAAGCGTCGGAAAAGCGGAGGTACAGGGTTCATCGGTAATGTGGTAATTGAAAAGCGCGGGATAGTCTTTATAATCCTTTGCAACCGCGAACAGCAATTCCCGTCTGTGCTCCGCGTCCGAGAGTGCGCGATCGATGCGGCTGTCAAAAACGGTCACACGCATATCAAGCGCTTCTGCGGCGCGCAGAACTTCGATGTTGGTTTCTTTTTCGTAATCTGCCCAAATCAAATTGATGCCGGCGTCGCGAGCTTCCCGCAACCGTTCGGTTGCCAGGGTTTTGTCCGGGTGACGGATAAATTTTGCATGTACGCCAAGCCAGGATGTAATCGGAAAACGGTTCATTTCGGACATAGCGGGTTCCTCCTCTTGTTATGGGTGTTTGTTGTTTTTTATCGTGTTTTCAGGGTTTTGTTGCGTTTATGCAGGCTTTGAGCCCTTCGACTTCCGATTCGGTCAAGTATCGCCACTTGCCGCGTTCCAGTGTCGGGTCAAGGGTTAAATTGCCAAAGGAAAGACGCTCCAGTGCCGTTATTTGATTGTGAACGGCTTCGAACATCAATTTGATTTGGTGGTATTTCCCTTCGGTTATGGTGATCTGACCGCTACGCAAATCGGATGCGGAATGTACAGAGCAAGGTTTGGTTATATAGCCGCCGATGTCAACGCCGTTTTCAAGTTGCGCCAGGTCATCGGCATTCAGCGGGAATTTGCAAGCAAAGGCATAGGTTTTGGCAACATGCATGCGCGGAAGCAAAAGTTTGTGTGCCAATTCGCCGTTGTTGGTCAAAAGCATCAGTCCCAGCGTATTTTTGTCCAATCTCCCGCAAGGAAACAATCCGATATTTTGCAGCTCTTGCGGTAAAAGGGCGGTTACAACCGGGAAACGGTCGTCGGTTGTTGCGCTGACATAGCCGTCCGGCTTGTTGAGCATGATATAGGTGTACCGTCTGTAAATGACGGGTTGTCCCGCAAAAAAAACAAGGTCGTTATCCGGGTCCACCTGTGTGTCCGCGTGCCGAACCGCTTTGCCGTTGAGCGTGATCTGTCCCGCACGTGCCGCACGCGTAACCTGCGACCGCGTGGCAATTCCCGTTGATGTAATCATTTTATCCAGTCGCATGCGGTATTGCTCCTCTCTTTCGGTTTTTTCTTTCTGTCAATCTGTTTGTTACAATTCATTATAACATTTTTCAAAGGGTTTGTAAAGCGTTTTTTTTGAATTTTTCCCTTTTCCTCGCGAAAAGGAAAATCAGAACGAAAAATCTCATCGGAATGGCGAGAAACGCTTGACAAGGGGCGCGGAATCTGTTATACTGAATCTGTCGCAGGCAGGTAAAATTTTGATCTATGCTTCAAAGCAGCCGTGCGAATAAAAACGCGCCGCGTTATCGGGCTTTCGAAAGGATATACCATATGAAATTTCCGTACAGTTATCACAAGGATCCCTCCGTTTTGCATGTGGGTTGCGAGCCGCCCCGTGCATACTTTGTTCCGTTCGGTTCGGAAGAAGATGCAAAAAGCGATTGCAGAGACCGAAGTATTTATTTTCATTCCCTTTGCGGAGAGTGGTCATTTCGCTATTTTTCTTCGCCGCGCGAATTGCCGGATCTGACTCTGCCGACCGAAACCGATGCCCAAATGACCGTTCCCGGTTGTTGGCAAACGACACTTAGAGACGGATACGACACGCCGAATTATGTTAACATTTTGTATCCCTTTACCGTAGAGCCGCCGTATGTGCCGGATGAAAATCCGTGCGGCCTTTACTTGCGCACGGTTCATATTCTGCCGTCCATGCTGGAAAAGGAAATATACATCAATTTCGAAGGTGTGGATTCCTGCTTTTATCTCTATGTAAACGATCGGTTTGTCGCATACAGTCAGGTCAGTCACATGACAAGTGAAATCAATCTTACGCAGTATCTTCACGCGGGAGAAAATACATTGAAGGTACTGGTATTGAAATGGTGCGACGGTTCCTATCTTGAGGATCAGGACAAATTCCGTTGGTCGGGGATATTCCGCGAGGTTTATCTTTTGTTGCGCGATAAGGTTCATATTACCGATATTAAGGTTTTGCCCGCACTGAATGCTACTATGACGGCGGCGTCCTGTCCGACCACTTTGCAATTGAACGGAAAAGCGACGGTTTCTTACCGTCTGCTGCAACCAAACGGGATGCAGGTTGCGTCTGGCAGTCTGGAAATCGACCGCGTCGGGACATTTGATTTTCTGCTTGACTGTCCCGTCTTGTGGAATGACGAGGATCCTGCGCTGTATACGCTTTGCATTTGTTGCGGGGACGAATATATTTGTCAGTCGATCGGGTTCCGTCGGTTGGAGGTGCGCGAAAATGTTCTCTTTTTGAATGGGCAAAAAATCAAGCTGAAGGGGGTCAACCGACACGACAGCCATTGCTATCTCGGCTCTGCTACGCCCATGGAACACATGCGGGAAGATTTGTTGATTATGAAGAGACATAACATTAATGCCGTGCGCACCAGCCATTATCCGAATGACCCGCGCTTTCCCGGTCTTTGCGACAGATTGGGAATTTACATGATTGATGAAGCGGATTTGGAAACACACGGTATGCAAACGGTTGGCAACTGGGACGAGCTGACAAGCGATCCCGCTTGGAAAAATGCGTATGTTGATCGTGCCGCACGTATGATAGAACGTGATAAAAATCACCCGTGCATTTTGATTTGGAGCGTTGGGAACGAGTCGGGAATCGGAGACAATCACCGTGCCATGTCCGATTACTTTAAAGCCTGCTTGCCCGGCTGTCTTGTGCACAGTGAGGACAGAACGCGGCGTAATTATGACCGCGCGAATGCGGATACGGCACACCAAAGTGACGAGGAAATTGCGGAGGCGCTAGCATGTGATTATATTGATATTGAAAGTCGCATGTACTCTTCTCCCGAGGAGATTCGCACCCGTTTCTTTGACCGAAAGATTTATCGCAAGCCGTTTTTCCTGTGTGAGTATGCACATGCCATGGGGAACGGTCCCGGAGACCTGGCGGCATATTGGGATTTGATTTGGCGGGAAGACGGGTTCCTTGGCGGTTGTGTTTGGGAATTTACCGACCATTCCTTTGTGACCGGAGAGCATCCGTATACCGATCCGCACTATATTTACGGGGGAGATTTCGGCGACAGTCCGCATGACGGCAACTTTTGCGTGGACGGATTGGTTTATCCCGATCGGAGACCCCACAGCGGGCTTTTGGAATACAAACAGATTTTACGGCCGTTCCGTATGACGGCGTTCTCTTGGGAAACACAAAGTTTGACCCTGAAAAACCTGCGTTTCTTCCGTGATTTGTCTGATTTGGAATTTTACTGGACGGTAGAGGCGGACGGTGCGGCGATTGCAAGCGGTAAACTGTCCGATACAATCGTTGCCCCGCAAACGGAGAAGGTATATGCCCTTTCCCTTCCCGATGCCGCGATTTTAGATGCCCATATTTGTACGTTTAACCTTCGTGCACTGCAAAAAACGGCAACGCCGTGGGCGGATGTGGGATATGAAGTGGGACGTGAGCAAAGCATTCGCCGAAATTCGTGTAAAACAGACAAAGTCCCGAGTTCCCGGTCACCGTATCGGTATATCGAAATGCAACGCGCGGATTCCCTGCTGCGGATTCAGACCGTAAATACGGTGTATACGCTTGATACGGACAGCGGATTGATTGTCGGCATTTGCGATCACGGCAAACAGCTTTTGTCCTCGCCCGTGCAGTTGACACTGTGGCGTGCACCGACCGATAATGACCGTAATATTCGTCATCAGTGGCAGGCTGTCGGTTTTGATCGCACGGTTTCCAGATGCCTGGCGTGCCGCGTCATATCCGAGAATGAAAATCAAATTGGCATTCTTACCGAGCTTTCTCTGGGTGCGGCGCCTTGCCGTCCGGTTTTGCATGTTGCCATTACCTATACCTTCCGCGACGACGGCAGTGTACGATTTGATTTTGACGCGGATGTTCGTGCCGATCTGCCCGCGCTTCCCCGTTTCGGTGTTGTATTTACCATGCCGGAAGGCACCGAGCGCTTGACCTGGTTTGGCAACGGACCGACCGAAGCCTATGCGGACAAATGCCTTGCTTCCCGCCTGGGATTGTTTACGACCACTGTCAGCAATCATTTTGAGCATTATATCCGTCCGCAAGAAAATATGGCACATGCAGGTACCGCTTGGATGTCTGCCGCTTCTCTGACCGGACACGGACTTGCCGCTTTCGCACTTGCGCAACCGTTCAGCTTTAACTGCTCGCATTATTCCGCCGCACAGCTGACCGAGACCGCACACGATTATGAGTTGGTTCCTTTGCGCGAAACCGTTGTGCATATCGATTACCGTCAAAACGGGATCGGTTCCAATTCCTGCGGACCCGCACTTTCTCCGGCATACAGCTTTTGTCAAAAGAAGTTTGCTTGGTCGTTTAAGCTCTTGCCCGTTTTTTCGGACAATACCGATTTCTTTGCGGAATTGAAGAAAAATTGAGCAGAATAAGGGGCACTTAATAAAACGAAAACAGCGCAAAAAGCCGCAATCGGATGCATTTGTCCGATTGCGGCTTTTGAGGTGCTCTTTAAATCAGGGAGCAAAGGATCTGACTGTGCCCTCAAAACGGATTTCCAACAGTTCGAATTGATCGTCGGGATAGTCCGCCGTTGGGAAGAAATCCAGTCGAATGCCGTGGATTTGTCCGTGCCAGGATGCTACGGCGCTAAGGTCAAGGGTTGCCGTGTGCGTTTTGCCGTCGGCAATAGCGGAAAAGGTAACCGAAATTCCGCCGGTCGGTTCGAGAACGGTTCCTGCCATCAGAAATACTTCCGAGTTGTAACTGTCCAGAGCACTGTTTGCGGGAATTCGATAGGTAATCTGCAGTGTAGTGTAAGTGTCGGCATCCAAAGAAGCGAGTTTTTCGACCGCAAAGGTAACATAGGGGTCATGGTCGCCCGCAACCTGCAGGATAAAGGCGTCGGCGCTCTGCCGTCCCGTGCAACGCTTGTAGTTGATAAAGGCATCCGCATAACCGTCTGCCATTAAAAAGGAATGAGAAAGGTGCTCTGTCGTTTCTGTGCCGTTGCCCCATACGGTGTTAAGCCACTGCAGGCGGGTTGATAACCAACGGTACAGGTGTTCGGCGGCATCATGATGGGAGGTAAACAAAAGGACATCGCGGTTTTGATGGTGTTCCATGGTGATTTTCCCCATGGTGTTCCAGCATTCGTAATTGCGGTTGAACGCACTTTGATACCGATCGGCTTCTTTGCGGATTTCTTCGGCATCCGCAAGCAGGGTCGGATAAACTTCTGCCCAGCGTTCTTTTACGGCGTCCCGAAACCAATCGGCTTGATAGAGCATGACGTACCAGCTGTTTTGCCGGATACCATCGCTGACGAGAAAAGAACACGCATACAGTCCGTACGGGGAACGCAACGATTCCCATTTTGTGTTGCCAAGTGCAAAATCAAAGTCCCACGGTGCGGCAAAGGTTAGCTTTCCGTTTCCGTCCGCTCCCATATCCACATACATATTAAAGGTACTGGAATCCAGGTCCTTGACCACTTCGTCCAACATATACATGCGAACGGCGCTTTCAATATCCATAACACGGGATACGGTGTCTTTTTGCTTATCCCGATTGCTCATTCCCTTTGGGAAATCCGTAATCAATTCGGTTGAAAGCGTTGACGGATTGAGTTTATAATAGCGATGATTGACAATGGCTTCATATGTAATGCGATAAACGGCAGACACATATTGGCTGATATACTGTATTTGCTCGTCGGTATAATCGCCGCTTGCCAGCGAAAAATAGCCGATTCCCGCTTCCATGGCGGTGCCGTAAACATCGGTGATGACTGCCTTTGCATTTGGGAAGCTGACCGTGTTATCCTCGTTGTTTCTGCCGCCCTGTCCGACCAAAAGATACCCAATGTCAAGTCCTGTATAGTCGTCTGCTTTTTCTGTAATTGCGACACGGTTTTGATTGATTTGCGTTTGCTCGCAAAGCAGATAAACGCCGTTATAGTTACCGTTGATATAGACCTCGACATGTATGCAATCCGAGCTGTAAACCCAGCCGTCCAGAATGGTTTCGGCAAGCCGAAAGGCGGTTTCGGTTCGCATAAGCGAATGGTCGAAATAATCTGCCATCAGCACCCAATTTTTGCATTTGGCACCTTGATTCAGTCCCAGCAAATTGATTTTTTGATCAAAATGAATGCGATATGGTTTTTTACTCGCACCGGCTGTGGAATTTCCGCGGACGCGAATGCCGGCATCGGCACAGTCGATGTCATAGACAGCGTTAGATGCGGAGAGAGAAACGGTACAATCCGTATAGGCATCGGTGGTACTGATACGCGTGCCGTTTGTTCGGATAGAGAGAATCGGCATGCTTTTTTCGGTTTCCTCCGGGGGAGTCAGAGAGCCGGAGCCGTGAGGGAAATCCGTATCGCTTGCATCGGTTGTGCTGTCAATCGGTTCGGTACGGTCGGGACCGCTTGTATCACCTGTATCGGTCGGATCCGATTTTTCCGCGACACCGTTTGGGTTCGAGGCTTGCTCTTCCCTTTTTGCTTCATCGGAGGTGTTTTGCCCGGGGGCGTCGATTTGAGAAATCTCGGAATCGGTATTCGGTGTTTGAAGAGCAACTGTACATGCCGAAAGGATTCCGAATCCGAAAAGACAAAGCAGACAGGTTACAAGGAGGGGAATCAATTGTTTTTTCATACGTTTTATCCTCCGAAAAATTTCAGTCTTGATTCCGGTCAGCCTTGATCCGCCTTGACCAAATGAGCCAGTACAAATTTGGTGCCAACGCGGTCAAATATAATCTCATAGGATATGACGAGCCCGGTTTTGCGCACGCTCAATATTTCACCGCTTCCCCATTTATCGGTTCGCACGCGGTCACCCGGTGCAAAGGCGGGCTCTCCGCCGAGGGTCGGAGATGTGGCGGCGCCTGCGCGATTGACGGGCGAGATTGCGGCACGAGAGGCGTTTCGCGCAAAGGCATTTCCGTTTCTGACGGTTGCACCTGCATAGGATCCGCCGAACGGTTGCTTTTGCAGGTTGCTTTTTTTGCAAATCAAGTCCTTGGGAATTTCATTTGCAAAGCGGGAAATCGGATTGAATGTGGTTTGTCCGTAGAGCAATCTGCATTTGGTATGCAAAATACAAATATTCTCTTTTGCGCGTGTCAGTGCCACATATGCCAATCGCCGCTCCTCTTCCATGTCTTCCGTATTTCCGTATATGGTTTGCATGCCCGGGAAGATTCCTTCTTCCATTCCGGGCAAAAACACGTAGGGGAATTCGAGTCCCTTGGCACTGTGAATGGTCATCAGTACAACCGCATCCGCTTCGGCGTCGTAGCGATCCACATCCGCTACCAGGGCATTTTCCTCTAAAAAGCCCACAAGAGACGGGTTGACCGCATTGTCGAGGTATTCGACAATGACAGACTTAAATTCATTCAAATTTTCAAGTCGGTCTTGCTCGGCGGCGCCTTCCTCTATCAGCATTTGCTTATAGCCGGTTTGATCCAGCACCAAATCAAAAAGGTCGGTCAGCGGAATGACGTCAACGAATGCGCTCAGACGGTTAATCATGTCCGCAAAGGCAGTCAGAGTCGGTGCTGTGCGGGCAAGTGCCGTATATTGATCGGCTCGCTCCAGAACCGAAAACAGACTGCATCCTTCCTCCTGTGCAATCTCTTGCACGGCGTCCAGCGTTTTTTCGCCGATTTTTCGCTTCGGTTGATTGATAATACGCAAAAGTCGCTCTCTGTCCGCATGATTGGAAAGCAGCTGCAAATATGCGACAATGTCGCGAATTTCTCTGCGGTCCGAAAAGCGTACGCCGCACAAAACGCGATACGGCACATTCATACGGTTTAGAGTGCGTTCCAGGCTGTTGGATTGCGCATTGGTGCGGTAAAGCACCGCAAAATCGCGGTATCTTTTTTCTCCGCTTGCTACTGCGCGCTTGACGGTGCTTGCAATATATTCCGCTTCCGTGTTTTGATCCGCAGTCTCTACCAGCAAAATTTTTTCGCCCGCTTCCCCGTTTGTCCAAAGAGTTTTTCCTTTACGGGAAACATTGTTGGAAATCACGACATTGGCGGCGTCCAAGATGGTTCCCGTCGAACGATAATTTTGCTCCAGTCGAACCACCTTTGCATTTTTGTATGTGTGGTCAAAGCTGAGGATATTTTGAATGGTGGCACCGCGGAAACGGTAAATGCTTTGATCATCGTCGCCGACCACCATCAGATTATTGGTTCCGCCTGCCAAAAGTGCGGTTAAGTAAAATTGTGCCATATTGGTATCCTGATATTCGTCGACGCAAACATATCTGAATTTGCGTTGGCAGGCAATCCGCATCTCTTCGCGGTCGCGCAAAAGAAGAACGGTTTGCATAATCAGGTCATCAAAATCCATGGCATTGGCATTTTGAAGCATTTGCTGATATACTGCGTATATTTTGGAAATCTGTGTCAAGCGATAATCGTTTTTCGCTTCTTCCTGCATTTTTTCCGGGGTCAGCAGCTT
Organism: uncultured Clostridium sp.; assembly: GCA_964564255.1. Lineage (GTDB taxonomy): Bacteria > Bacillota > Clostridia > Oscillospirales > CAG-272 > CAG-448. The sequence continues at coordinate 9,506 of CAZMAZ010000044.1, forward strand.
TTCTTTGGCGCGGCTGATGGTATTGACCACCGATTTTACGGGAAACTGCTTTTCATCGAGATTGCAAGCTCGCATGGCACTTTGCACGGCACGTTTGGTGTCGTCGGTGTCGTAGATGGAAAAGCCGCTTGTATATCCCGCACAGGTTCCGTATTGGTGCAAAAGACGCACGCAGACCGAATGAAAGGTTCCTGCCCAAATACTGTCCGCGGTTGTCGGATCGGTAAAGGCGGTACCCAGTCTGTCTTTGATTTCCCGTGCCGCTTTATTGGTAAAGGTAATGGCGAGAACCTGGTACGGGTGGCAAACCGGCTCCGCGAAGCGGTCAAGGTAGGCGGCAAGCGCTTCCCTGTCCAAGGTTCCCTTTTGTGCGGCGGAAACCGCATCAGCTGCCTTTTGCTCCAGCATACGCACCTGTGTCGGTATTTCCGCATCGGGCGGAACATGCTCGGAGGCATAGGCATTTCCGTATCGAATCAGATGGGCAATGCGCTTTACAAGCACGGTGGTTTTGCCGCTTCCTGCCCCGGCAAGAATTAAAAGCGGTCCGTTGATTGCAAAAATCGCTTCCCGTTGTTTACTGTTGAGTTCGCGGTAATACAGGTCAAAAAGGAGTCTTTTTGCATCCAGATACCGTTTTATGTATTCATTGTTTTCCATGTATGTATCCTTTTTGGAAGGGCTGTCACAAAAGTGACAGCCGCATGTGACCGACAAAAAGATATGCAATCAGTCGGTTTCCCGATTCTGCGTATTCTGTTCTCGGCTGTTTTGATTTTTACTTTGATTTTTACTTTGGTTTTGGTTTTGATTTTGTGCCCGATTTTGGCTTTGCGTCTGATTTGTCTGTTCCGTTTGGCAATGACGGTTGTTTTGTTCGTTTTGATTCTTGTTCATGCACATTCTCCTTTATCGATCGGGAATTTTTATCAAATTCCGTCTGTGATTACAAACACAGTATGCACCGAGTGGAAGGTATTTATGCATGCGTGGTAGCGCTAAAGCGTTCTGTATTGGTATTCAATCTCATGGCGAATCCCGGCAAGAACCGCGCAAAAACCGGTGGCAAATGCCGTTTGCAAAAGGAAACGCAAAAGCGGCAGGTATTCAAATACGGTATTGCGCATATAGGGCTGCGTAAAGCGAAGCAAAATGTCCGCGCAGGCAGGCAGAATCGCGGTTGCCGATACGATAAGTACGCCGATACAGAGTCGACGGCGGACCTTGCGCACTTCCGTTTCCGGGTCATGTGCCGTTTCAATCAGCATGGTATATCCCGCGTGATGTTGAATTAAATCCACCAGCATGCGTGCAAGGAAAGCAAGCATGAGGAGCAGGAAAAACGCTTCCGCACAGGAGAGAAACGGAATCGGCTCGTAGGCATAATAAGCCGATGCTAAGCGTGCCGCCGCACGAGGCTCGCCGAAACGGTCGATAAAGCGTAATTCGTACCCCCAAAAGATACCGGTATATACGGCGTAAAGCCCTGCCGATAAAGCAGCGCCCTTATACCGTTTTGTATGACCGTGCAAAAGCAGGCAGCCGCACAAAATCAAAATCGCACCGATGGGGTCCGGTATCACATTGATGTGGTTGACCGTAAAATCGGTCAGTAAAAACAGACCGACGCCGATCAGGATAAAGGCGAGGTGGACGGTTCTTTTGATAAAGTAGGACGGGTTGGAACGAACGCGCTCTTCGTATTTTTGATCCAATGCCGTACAAAATCCGCGATCGCGACGCAGGCGCAAGAGAAAATGCAGGCATCGAATCAGCCAGATCAATCCGAAGATTGACAAAAGCGTAACCGAAAAGAAACGGAACAGTCTGCGAAAACGGAACATGCCGTCATCAAGCTCGGTGACACTTAAAAGCGACAATTCGGGCAAAAGCACAAGAACGGTTTTGGCAAACAGAAAGAAGGTTGTAAACCGTGCAAGGCTGTCGTTTGCGGAAGCGCGTTTTTTTCGTTTTCCGCGCTTTGCAAACAAAGATTTACGACCGATGCCCACTCCGTTTTGTCTGGTTGCCGCGAAAAAGGAGCGCCATGCCGGGAGGGCACATAAAAGCTCGCACAGGCAATAAAGAAAGGTCAAAATCAAATACAGCGAGTCCTGTTCGCTTTCTGCCGCAAAAAGAGAGACGAAGAGGGTCAGGGGGATAAGGATTGCAGAGGCAATCAGCATGCGCGAAAAGTGCGTGCGTGACCGCTCGAAATACGGGTCACAGGCGGAAACGCGCGACAAGCCGCAATAAAGCAGCAAATATCCGACAGCATCGGGAAGCGGGTCCGATACGGCAACAGTCGGATTGAACAGAAAAATGCAGGCAATTGCCACAGCGGCAATCCCGATACGGGGTATCGTTTGTTTCCGATCGGTCATATCCGATCCCTCCTT
>CAZMAZ010000045.1:0-11855 GCA_964564255.1 uncultured Clostridium sp.
TCAAAAAAGCGGCGGAAGGGGGAAGCACGGACGATATTTCCGCCGTGGTGGTGCGTGTGGAGGCGGCACTGCCCGAAGACGGGGAATAAGGGAATGAAAAAAGGACTGCAACCCAAAGGAAGCAGTCCTTTATACGCGCTGTAAGGGACTCGAACCCCCGACCTTTTGGTTCGTAGCCAAACACTCTATCCAGCTGAGCTAACAGCGCATCTGCTCGGTCTCCTGACCGAACGACATTTATTATACTACATTCGAAACCCTTTGTCAAGGGCTTTTTGAAAAAAAGTCAAAAAAATTTTGCGGGGGCAGATTAAAGTTTCAACTGCACCCCCAAAAATCTATTTCCCAAAAACGAAAAATACTTGATTTTGGGAAAGAAATGTGGTATACTGATTGCAGAGGTGATGATAATGAAGCTGATTGTACGTGATTTTTATCTTGAAAAAGTAAAGAATGTGATGGGAACACCGGATATAAAAGTCATAACAGGCGTTCGCCGCAGCGGAAAATCCAAGTTATTGGAAGCATTCAAAAACTATATTTCCGAAACACAGCCGCAGGCGAATATTATCCATATCAATTTCAATATTACCAAGTTTGAGTCTCTGAAAGAATATCATGCACTCAATGAGTATATTGAAAGTGCTTATAAAGACGGCGTTGAAAATTTTGTCTTGATAGACGAGGTACAGTTGTGTCCCGATTTTGAGTTGACTGTCAATAGTTTACATGCACAGGAAAAATACGATATTTATCTTACCGGCTCCAATGCGTTTCTTTTAAGCTCCGATTTGGCAACACTGTTTACGGGCAGGACATTTGAAATCAAGGTCTATCCGTTTTCCTTCAAGGAATATTTGCAATATTTTGAAAATGCCAATCTCTATGATGCCTTCGACAGCTATATGAAGGAAGGCGGTATGTCAGGCTCTTATTTGTATCGCGATATGGAAGCCAAGTACGATTATATTGCGGACGTATTCGATACCTTGATTGTTCGGGATATTCGCCAAAAATATAAAATCAGAAATCCGCAGCTCATGGATAAAATTGTTGATTATTTAATGGATAACATTTCCAACCTGACATCGACAAGAAATATTGCGGATATGATGACGGGGAACAAGGACAAAATCAACCATAAAACCGTCAGCAATTATCTTGCATATCTTTGCAATGCATTTGCTTTTTACAAAATCAGAAGATACGATATTCACGGCAAAAAATATCTTGTATCTAACGACAAATATTATTTAAGCGACCATTCTTTCCGCTACGCAAAGCTCGGAACGAAAAATCTGGATTACGGCAGGGTTCTCGAAAACATAGTGGCGATTGAACTGTTGAGACGAGGGTATGAGGTTTACGTCGGTGTGCTTTACAAAAAGGAAATTGACTTTGTTGCAATAAAACGAAATGAAAAGATTTATATTCAGGTTTCGGATAATATTTCGGGAAAAGAAACATTTGAAAGAGAAGTTTCTCCGCTTTTGCAAATAAAGGATGCGTATCCCAAGATGGTTATAGCAAGAACAAGACATGAACAATATCAGTATGAGGGCATAAAGGTGATTGATATTGCCGATTGGTTAAGCCGATAAAAAACGAAAAAGCGACAGCGCCCCTTGCGGGAAACGCTGTCGCTGTCTTTCTTTTTGAACCTTTAACCGCTCAATATGCCGCGAGGGTGTCTTCGGTTACGGTGACGCTGACCGTCATTTCCGCGCCGTCGCGCAGAATTTGCAAGGAGATCTCTTCTCCGACGCGCACGTCAAGCATGGCGTCGATCAAATGATACTGGCGCGTAACCGGAACCGTTTTTTCACCGATTGTAATGCTCTTGATAATATCATTTTCCTGCAGAACAGTTTCGCCGAGACCGCCCGCGCTGACTTCATAAACCGATATTTCTTCACTGCGAACCAGAAGACCGGTTTCGCTGTCATAGGACGTGGAGGCTGCGGTGGAGGTGACCGTAATGCCCAGGAGGGCGCGCATCACGGTTGTGCAATCGGTGCCGTAGCAATAATCGATGATGTTATCGGCAATGGCACGTGCGACATTGGAGGGGATGGCATATCCGATATTTTCAATGGAAGAGGTGGTGATTTTGGCATTGACAATGCCGACAAGCTCGCCGCGATCGTTGTAAAGTCCGCCGCCCGAATTTCCCGCATTGACCGGTGTATCGGTTCGAATGACGCGGAAAGACACCTCGCCCGAATTGTCGCTTGCTGTCATGGTAATGTATTCGGAATCGACGCTGACAATGCCCTGCGTCACCGACAGTCCGCCCAAATCGGTAGAAGAAGGATTGCCGATGGCAATGGTGGTCTGCCCGGGCACAACCTTGTCGGAATCGCCAACCGTAACCGCAGCCGCGGCGCCCGAAGCGATTGCCTTTTTCAGGACCTCGCTTTTCTCTACGCGGAGAATGGCAATATCGTAATTGGCGGAACCGCCGACAAAGACGGCGGGGATGGCATATGCTTCCTTTTCCAGCCCGTAAAGATAGACATAAATGCTGTCGCTGATATGGTTGTCGGTATTGCTTGCACTGTCGTAAACGACATGATAATTGGTCAAAAGGAAGGCACTGCCGTCCTCTTCCAATCGGTAGAGAACCCCCGACCCGGTCGAATAATAGGTTTGCGTGGTCGGGTAAGGATTCCAGGGCGTGTTTCCGCCGTAGGTGGTTTCAAACGCGCAATAAATGCTGACCGCACTGCGCAGACCGGAGGCGGCAGCATATGCGCCGTTGTTGAGCGTTCCTTCAATCGTGATTGTGTTGACAATGGTTTGTGTCGGCTCGGTCGGCGCTTCTGCCTGTCCGTTGTCCGCGGTATCATTGGCATCATTATTGGTATCGTTGTTTGCGTCGTCGTTTGTGCCGTCGGGAGAACGGGTGTCCTCGCCGTTTTGGTCGGCATCGGTATCCGTGCCGGTATCGGCATCCGGCTCCTTTGTAGTCTGCTCTTCGGGTTCGGATGTCGCGGTTTCGGACGGGGTGCCGGTGTCGGAAAGGCTGCCGCTTTCCGCGTTTGTGGTTTCGGCGGTGTCGTTTGCGTCTGTCGGCGTGCATGCCTGCAGGGAAAGAGCGCCGAGAAGCAGACAGACCGAGAGCAAAACGGAAAGCAAAATAGAAAGTGAAAAGGATAAAGGTTGTTTTTTCATGATGGTTTCCTCCTCTGTTTGTTTCCATTTTAGCAGTCGGTTTTAAAGAACGGGTAGCGATTGGGTGAAGATTTTATGAAGTTTTTTCAAAAAATACGCATCGATTTGCAGATTGTGTGCCGTGTCGGTGTATTGTGTCGGTCGGCAAAGCCAAGCGATACCAAAATGCCGTCGCATTTTTGCGCAAATTGCTGAAAGTTTTCGCCCGCCTTTTCCTAAAAGGCGGCGCAGTCGAGGGCGCGGAGCCCTCGTCGCCGTCCGCAGACGGCGAAATCCTCCCTTCGGCTCGGCGCTTTCTTTTTGCCAAGCTTTTTCTTTGCGCCTTCATGGTCAAAGAAAAAGCGGCAATGGATTTTATGCATTTTGACCATTAGGGAGCCTTTTGTCTACAACCCGGGGAGGGGGATTGCCCTTTGCAAAGCGCGAAAACCTGCCTTTCTCGCTCTTGTTCACAAAAAATTTACAATTTAATTTTGACAAATTCTCCCTATTTCACAAAACAATTTGATTTTGCGACGATTATTCTGAGATTTTACCGATTGACAGCGCGTCCGAAATGTGATAAACTATTATACTGCAATATAATTGCTCAGTTTTGCTTTTTTACGCATAAAAAGAATGGAATGGAGTGATAAGATTTCATGGTCAACCTGAAAGAGCAAAGATTGGGGCAGAATGTGAGAAAGTCTTTTTCCCGCACGCGTTTCAATCTTGAAATGCCCAACCTTGTGGAAGTGCAGACCAAGTCGTACAAGTGGTTCCTCGAAGAGGGGCTGATGGAAGTTTTGCGTGATGTGTCCCCGATTACCGACTATTCCGGCAACCTGTCCATCGAATTTGTGTCCTATTCAATCGGCAAAGAACCGAGATATTCGGTTGAAGAGTGCAAGGAGCGCGATGCCAATTACGCCGCGCAGCTGTGCGTCACCGCACGTCTTTGCAACCATACGACCGGTGAAATCAAACAGGACGATGTATTCATGGGCGAGTTTCCGCTGATGACCGACACGGGAACCTTTGTCATCAACGGCGCAGAGCGCGTGATTGTTTCACAGCTTGTTCGTTCTCCCGGCATGTACTATGCAAGCGAGATTGACAAGACCGGAAGACGGACCTATTCCGCGACGGTGATTCCGTATCGCGGTGCATGGTTGGAATACGAAACCGACGCAAACGGCGTCATGTATGTTCGTATCGACAAAAACCGCAAGGTGCCGATGACCATGTTTATCCGCGCACTCGGTGTGGAGTCCAGAGAGGATATTTACGCGCTGTTCGGAAACGATGCACAGCTGACCACTACGTTTGAACGGGACGAGAGTGAAGATTTGGCAGTGCAAAACCTCTCCACGGTCGGAGTGGAAGCACTCAAAGAGATTTACAAAAAGCTCCGTCCGGGCGAGCCGCCGCTGGTGGAATCCGCCGTTGCGATGATTGAGGGTCTGTTCTTTGACCCGAAGAGATATGACATTCAGCCGGTCGGTCGTTTTAAATTCGACAAGAAGATGGCAATTCATTCCCGTATTGTCGGCAAGTGTCTTTCCCGCGACGCGGTCAGCCCGCTGACAGGCGAGGTTGTTTTTGCCGCCGAAAGCGTTTTGAGCGCAGAGGATGCCATGCAGATTGAAATGGCGGGCATCAATGAAGTCTGGGTTACTTTGGACAACGGAGAGGAAGCCAAGGTTCTTTCCAACAATACCGTTGAGCCGCAATGGATTCTCGGCTACGATTTGAAGGATTGCGGTGTCAGCGAAAAATGCTACATGCCGGTTTTGCTTGATATTATCGAGCAAGCGGGCGGCGATCGCGATGCCGTTTGCGCCGCCGCACGGGCACGCATTGCCGAGCTCTGCCCCAGACACATTACGCGTGACGATATTTTTGCTTCCATTAGCTATATGATTACGCTTGCACGTGATATTGGCTCTGTGGACGACATTGACCATTTGGGCAACCGCCGTATCCGTTCGGTCGGAGAACAGCTGCAAAACCAGATGAGAATCGGCTTTACCCGTATGGATAAGATTATCAAGGAGCGCATGACCACAAACGACAACGAAAAGCTGACGCCGCTTTCGCTGATCAATGTGCGCCCCGTAACCACCGTCATTCGCGAATTCTTCGGGTCTTCCCAGCTTTCGCAGTTTATGGACCAAAACAATCCGCTGGCAGAGCTGACCCACAAGCGCCGTCTGTCCGCACTTGGTCCCGGCGGTCTTTCCCGTGACCGTGCGTCCTTTGACGTCCGTGACGTACACTATACGCAGTATGGCCGTATGTGCCCGATCGAGACGCCGGAAGGTCCGAACATTGGTCTGATTTCGTATTTGACTACCTATGCCCGCATCAATCATTACGGCTTTATCGAGGCGCCTTACCGCAAGGTCGCGCACATTGAGAGAGCCGACGGAACCATGGACCATGTTGTAACCGATGAGGTTACCTATATGACGGCGGATGTGGAAGATCACTATATTATCGCGCAGGCAAACGAGCCGTTGGACGAAAAGGGACATTTTGTCAACCAGAAGGTTACCGCGCGCGACAAGACCGAGATTTTGGAAATGGATCCCGCCCGCGTTGATTTCATGGATGTTTCTCCGAAGATGGTGGTATCGGTTGCAACCGCAATGATTCCGTTCCTTGAAAACGACGATAACTCCCGTGCACTGATGGGCTCCAACATGCAGAAGCAGGCGGTTCCTCTGATGGTAACCGACAATCCGATTGTCGGCACGGGTATGGAATATAAAGCAGCCGTGGACTCCGGCGTTGTCATTATCGCAAAAGAATCGGGAACGGTGGAACAGGTAGATGCCAACCATGTTGTGATTCTCTCCGACGAGGGCAGAAAGGTGACCTATACGCTGTCCAAGTTCAAGAGAACCAACCAGGGCACCTGCTTCAACCAGCGTCCGATTGTACGCAAAGGACAGCGCGTGGAAGCGGGACAGGTGATTGCCGACGGACCCGCAACCAAGAACGGCGAAATTTCTCTCGGAAAGAATGCTTTGATTGGATTTATGACCTGGGAAGGTTATAACTACGAGGACGCCGTTTTGCTTAACGAGCGGTTGGTCAGAGACGACGTATATACCTCTTTGCATATTGAAGAATACACACATGAGGCAAGAGAAACCAAGCTCGGGCCGGAAGAGATTACCAGAGAAATCCCCAACGTCGGAGAAGACGCGCTTAAGGATTTGAATAACGACGGTGTCATTCGCAAAGGAACCGAGGTTCGTGCGGGCGATATTTTGGTCGGAAAAATCACCCCGAAGGGCGAGACCGAGTTGACTGCGGAAGAGCGACTGCTCCGCGCGATTTTCGGCGAAAAGGCAAGAGAAGTGCGTGACACTTCGCTCCGTTTGCCGCACGGCGAATCGGGTATTGTGGTGGATGTTCGTGTTTTCTCCCGTGAAAACGGAGACGAGCTGCCTGCGGGTGTAACCAAAAAGGTACGCGTATATATCGCACAGAAGCGTAAAATTTCGGTAGGAGACAAGATGGCGGGCCGTCACGGAAACAAGGGTGTCGTTTCGCGCATTTTGCCGCCGGAGGATATGCCGTTCTTGCCGGACGGAACACCGCTTGACATTGTGCTGAATCCCTTGGGCGTGCCGTCCCGTATGAATATCGGACAGGTTTTGGAGGTTCACCTCGGCATTGCCGCCCGCAAGCTCGGCTGGAAGATTATGACTCCCGTGTTTGACGGCGCAACCGAACGTGACATCAGCGAATGTCTGCGCATGGCAGGATATTCGCGTGAACTGTTCCCGCTGGAAAATCCGGAAGGAAAAGATTTGTACGAAGAAATCGTGTATCCGAACGGAAGCAAGGACTATCGTCTGTTTACGCCGGAAGAACGGAACAATCCCGCTTATATCGAAGAAATGCGGCAGGCGCATAAGTTGAAGCTGTTTGACGGCAAGACCGTTCTTTATGACGGCAGAACCGGAGAACCGTTTGATAACCCGGTTACGGTCGGTATCATGTATTATCTGAAGCTGCACCATCTGGTTGACGATAAGATTCACGCACGTTCCAACGGACCGTACTCTCTGGTTACGCAGCAACCGCTCGGCGGTAAGGCGCAGTTTGGCGGACAGCGTTTCGGCGAAATGGAGGTTTGGGCTCTGGAAGCGTACGGCGCCGCCTACACGCTGCAAGAAATTCTGACCGTCAAGTCGGACGATATTACCGGACGCCGCAAGGCATACGAAGCCATTATCAAGGGACAAAATATCCCGACGCCCGGCATTCCGGAATCCTTTAAGGTTTTGGTCAAGGAATTGCAGGCATTGGCATTGGATGTGCGCGTTTTGGATCAGCACGGCAACGAGGTACAGCTCTCCTCGCTGTGCACTGAGGATGATAATTCCGTGTACGCCGGAAAGATGGATATGGAAGCCATTGAACAGGCAATCGGAAACGGCGTAGAGACCGATGAATTCAACGATTCCTTTACCATTGACGGTACACACGCCATCGATTTTGATGAAGACGATGAAGAGGATGACCAAGACGGCGAAGAAGAGGTTTACGAGGACGAGTCGTCGGATATGGATTCCTACGGTGACGACGGTTATGATGCGTGATGATGCGCAAAACCGTCCAAAAATAAATGAAAATTAGTTTAGTGAGGAGAAACGCTGTGGAGCATACTGAATTTTCTTCAATTAAAATCGGTCTGGCATCTCCGGAAATGATAAGAGAATGGTCATACGGCGAGGTCGATAAGCCCGAGACCATTAACTACAGAACACTGAAAGCGGAAATCGGCGGACTTTTCTGCGAACGCATCTTCGGGCCGACCAAGGACGGCGCCTGCATGTGCGGCAAGTATAAAAATTCGCACAGTAAAGAGGTAATCCGCTGTGAAAAGTGCGGTGTCGATGTCACGACAAAAAAAGTGCGGCGTGAACGGATGGGGCGGATTGAACTTGCCTCTCCGGTCTCGCACATCTGGTATTTCAAAGCCATCCCGTCCCGTATGGCATTGGTTTTGGATATTTCCCCGAAACAGCTGGAGCAAGTACTCTATTTTGCGGAAAATGTTGTGCTGGATCCCGGCACCACACCGATTCCGAAGGGAACCGTGCTCGGGGAAAAGCAATACGCGGATTACCGCGAAATGTACGGCAATGACTTCCGCGTCGGCATGGGCGCGGAGGCAGTCAAAGAACTCTTGATGGGAATTGACATAGAAGAGCTCTCCGCGAAGCTGAAGGAGGATCTCAAGACCGCAAACGGGCAGAAAAAGACCCGTATTATCAAACGGTTGGAGGTCATTGAGGCATTCCGCAAATCCGGCAATAAATTGGAATGGATGATTTTGGATGTCGTTCCCGTTTTGCCGCCGGATATTCGTCCGATGGTACAGCTGGACGGCGGCAGATTTGCCACTTCGGATTTGAATGAGCTTTACCGTCGGGTAATCAGCAGAAACAACCGCTTGAAAAAGCTGATGGAAATCCGCACGCCGGATATTGTGATTCGCAACGAAAAAAGAATGTTGCAGGAAGCGGTGGATGCGCTGATTGACAACGGTCGCCGCGGGAAGCCGGTTACGGGACCCTCCAACCGTCCTCTCAAATCGCTCTCCGAAATGTTGCGAGGCAAGCAGGGACGCTTCCGTCAGAACCTGCTCGGAAAGAGAGTTGACTATTCGGGACGTTCGGTTATCGTGGTCGGACCCAATCTGAAAATTTATCAGTGCGGATTGCCGCGCGAAATGGCGCTGGAACTGTTTAAGCCCTTCGTTGTCAAGCGTTTGGTTGAGATGGGGAAGGCAATCAATGTAAAGGATGCACAGAAAAAGATTGAACGCGTATACCCCGAGGTTTGGGACGCACTGGAAAATGTCATTCAAGGACACCCGGTGCTGTTGAACCGCGCACCGACCCTGCACCGTTTGTCCATTCAGGCGTTTGAACCGGTGCTTGTGGAAGGACGTGCAATCAAGCTGCACCCGTTGGTTTGTACCGCGTTCAACGCGGACTTTGACGGCGACCAGATGCCTGTTCACGTGCCGCTTTCCGCGGAGGCACAGGCGGAGGCACGCTTCCTGATGCTGTCCGCAAACAACCTGCTCAAGCCGGTTGACGGTCGCGCCGTTGCCATTCCGACGCAGGATATGATTCTCGGTTCCTACTATTTGACCATGGAAAAAGAAGGGGAGCCGGGCGACAGAGAACCGTATCGGGACGCAAGCGGGCAGCCGCTTCTGGACGAAAACGGGCAAATGGTTTATAAGTATCAGACCTACCGCAACTATGATGAGGCGGTTATGGCATATGTCAATCATCAGATTGGTCTGCATTCGCGCATCAAGGTGCGTGTGGAAAAGGAAATTGACGGCGTTAAGCGGTCTGCCATGATTGTGACAACGCTCGGTCGTTTGATTTTCAACCGTCCGATTCCGCAGGACCTGGGCTTTGTGGACAGAAGCAAGCCGGAAAATGATTTTGCGCTTGAAATCGAATTTGTAATCAAGAAGAAGCAGCTGGGACAAATCATCAATTACTGCATCAAAAAGCACGGTGCGGCGATTTGTGCGGATATGCTGGATGAGATTAAGGCGATGGGATACAAATACTCCACACGTGCCTCCTTCTCCATCTCGGTTTATGATATGACCATTCCGAAGGAGAAGCCGCAATTGATTGCAGAAGGTCAGCGCAAGGTAGATTCCATTACCAAGCACTTCTTGCGCGGTGAGCTTTCCGATGAAGAACGTTATCAGAGCGTTATCAAGATTTGGAAGCAGACCACGGACGATGTTACAACCGCCCTGCAAGACAGCTTCTCGCAGTTCAACCCGATTAAGATCATGGCGGATTCCGGCGCGCGCGGATCCATGACACAGATGCGTCAGCTGGCAGGTATGCGCGGATCCATGTTTGCAACCAACGGTAAAACCATGGAACTGCCGATTAAATCCAACTTCCGTGAAGGTATGAATATCATGGAGTACTTTATGGGTGCGCGTGCTTCCCGTAAATCCCTGTCGGATACCGCGTTGCGTACCGCAGACTCCGGATACTTGACCAGACGTTTGGTCGACGTTTCGCAGGAAGTCATTGTTCGCGAAGAAAAGTGCGATACCACCAAGGGCGCATGGGTCAATGAGATTATTGACGAAAAAGATAAAAACGTTTTGGAACCGCTTTCCGACCGTATCGTTGGCAGATATACCATCGGTGAGGTGGTGAATCCCGCAAACGGCGAGGTGATTGTCGGTGACGACGAAATGATCAGCGAAGAACAGGCTGACCGTATCGTGGCGGCGGGCATCAAAAAGGTTTATATCCGTACCGTCATTCAGTGTCATTCCAAGTACGGTATTTGCGCACATTGCTACGGCGCGGACCTGGCATCCGGCAAACCGGTTAACATCGGAGAAGCGGTCGGTATCATTGCCGCGCAGTCCATCGGTGAACCGGGTACACAGCTGACCATGAGAACCTTCCACTCGGGCGGTGTTGCGGGCAGCGATATTACCCAGGGTCTTCCCCGTGTTGAAGAGCTGTTTGAAGCAAGACAGCCCAAGAAGGCGGCAATCATGACCGAATATGCGGGCGTGGTGCATATTAAGCCCTCCGATGTTCCCGGCATGAACGACGTATCCATTCACACCGACGAAACCGGCGAATTTATCAAATATCAGGTACCGTACGGCGTTCGTTTGGCGGTGGAAGACGGCGATCATCTGGAAAAAGGGCAGGCAATTACCGAAGGTAGTAAGGCACCCGCAAGCATCATGAAAATTTTGGGACTTGATGCCGTATACGAATATATTATCAAGGAAATCCAGCGCGTTTACCGTTCGCAGTCCGTTAACGTAAACGACAAGCATATCGAGATTATCGCACGGCAGATGACCCGTAAGGTGCGCATCGACGAAATCGGCGATACCGGCTTGCTCCTGGGCTCTTTGGTCGACATTAACGACTTCGAAGTCGAAAACGATCGCATTCACGCCCGTATCGAAGCGGGAGAAGAGGGACTCTCTTATGCGGTGGGTGCACCGGTTCTGCTCGGTATTACCAAAGCCTCCTTGGCAACCGAATCCTTCCTGTCGGCAGCTTCCTTCCAGGAAACCACCAAGGTTTTGACCGAAGCAGCGATTAAGGGCAAGGTTGACCATTTGATTGGCTTGAAGGAAAATGTAATTATCGGTAAATTGATTCCCGCGGGCACCGGTATGATGTGCTATCGCGATGTCGAAGTTACCCCGACCCGTCCGATTTCCACTCGGAGAATGATCAAACAAAACAAGGTGGAAGATGAGGATGAGGATAACGATAACGATAACGGAAACGATGAGGACAGTTTGGAAGATTTGTTTGCCGACCATGAAGACCGGAGCCGTGGTATGGGTTTGCGTTATGAGGATGCATCGGATTTTTTCGGTGATGATACCAATGACCATGACGCGGATCTGTTCGGAATTGCGAAGACCGCGGAAGACGATTTGAATGCGGATCGAGGAATCGACGCGGATGAAGATCGGGATTTCCCGTTTGCAACCGAGGAATAAGTTGTCGGCTGCTGCCGGCTGAAACAGTAGACCCAAACGCCTACTTCCAGCAGATTGCTGAAAGTTCTTTCGGCAAATTGCTGTAAGTTTTCGCCCGCCTTTTTCAAAAGGCGGCGCAGTCGAGGGCGCGGAGCCCTCG
>CAZMAZ010000046.1:0-1814 GCA_964564255.1 uncultured Clostridium sp.
ATGAAAAAATTAAACAAAAAAGGCTTTACCATTGTGGAACTTGTCATCGTAATCGGCGTTATCGCTATCTTGGCTGCCGTTCTGATTCCTACCTTCTCCGGTATCATCGAAAAGGCAAATCAGTCTAAGGTGGAACAAAAAGCAGCATCGCTCTACAAAATTGCATATGCGCTTGATCTTGCCGACGGCAAATTGGACGGAAATGATGGCGAGACCGCAATCGTAAAAATTACGGATGGCGGCAAAGAATATGCTGTCACCTATACGGTTAAAGATGGCGCATTCAAGACTTTTTCCTATACCGAAGACAAATACGTTGCAACATTTGATGGTAGCGACTGGGACGTAGCAGAAACTACCAGTGAAAACGACAAAAAATAATCCCCAAAAAACATAGCCTTGTGTGCAAACCCTGCACACAGGGCATTTTTGTTACCGCACCCTTCCCCGCCGTGTCATTCCAAGCAACGTGAAGAATCTCGGCGGGAGCGTAAAATGAAAGAGATTCTTCGCGAACGCTTGACAGCGTTTACGCTCAGAATGACACAGTATCTGCGAATTGTTTGATAGACACCTCATCCACCGAAAATGTAAACTTTTAAGAGAAACAAGGTAGTAGTGGCGAAGATATTTGAAATGCAACCTTTTTATTATTACAAAAACATCTCCACCAAAAACACGGTTGCGCAGGAGCAGAGGGCGACGCGGAAGAGCCCGAGGTCAAAATACGCGGCAACCAAGCCGACCAAGAGCGCGCAACCCCCGGACAGCGGGCTTTGCGTGACATTCAAAATGGCGGGAAAGGTCATGACCGCCAGCGTTACATAGGGCACATAATATAAAAACGATTTTATATACACATTTTGAATCGGTTTCCGAATCAAAAGCTGTGGCGTAAACCGTACAAGAAAGGTGGCTGCCCCCATAACCAAAATGTAAATAAGATTTTTCATGCTTTATCCTCCCCATCCCGCGAAGCATCTGTCGAAATATCCGCCGGAACATCTGTCGAAATATCCGTCGAAATATCTGTCGGATGCTCGGTTGCCTGTCCTTCGGCATCCGTAGACGCCTCTTCACGGCGCGGGAACAAAAGCGCCGCGGCGGCGGACAAAAGCAGGGTCAAAAGCAGGGTACGCATCCCCTCCGAAAGGTCGCGCACGACCGGCAAAGCCGACGCGGCATAGCTGAGCGCAAAGCCGATTGCCACAAGCCCCGCAATCACACGGCTTTTGCGTGCGGGCGGAATCATAATGGCAAGGAACATGCCGTAAAGCGCCACCGAAAAGGCACTCACCACGCGAACAGGCAAAAGCGTCCCCGCCAGCACGCCGAGCGCGGTGCCCAGCGCCCATGCGGGCGAGGCAACCATGACCGCGCCGTAGACATATCTTGGGTCCAGATACCCGGGTCGTGCCACGGCAATCCCGAAAAACTCGTCGGTCAGATAAAAGCACAAAAGGACCCGTTGCCAAAAACGGGTTTTCGGAGAGAGCTTTTGCCCCAGCGCACAGCTCATCAGAAAATACCGCGCATTGACCACCACGGTCAAAAGGACAAGCCCTATGACAGCGCCCTGCTCCCGCATATAGGAAAAGCCGGCGTATTCCCCCGCGGAGGCATTGCACAAAAGGCTGGCAAGCGCGCCCTCAAAGGCGTTCAGCCCCGCATTTTTCGCCGCAATCCCCAAGGAAAAGGCAACGGCAAAATACCCCAGCGCGATCGGAATCCCGTCACGGATTCCGTCACGCAGGGCAGAATTGTTTTTTGACTTTTTTTCGCGACAAATGTCACGATTTTTTCTTTTTTGCATG
>CAZMAZ010000046.1:1914-11805 GCA_964564255.1 uncultured Clostridium sp.
CTTTTCCCGCGGGCGTGCATCCGCACTTCCCTTCACCTTTTCCCAGTAGGCGCGCGCGGCGGCTTCGGTTTTGTTCTCGCCGTACACGTAGTAGGTCTTCCCAACCAGGTCGTCGGGCAGATATTGCTGTTTGACATAATGATTCGGGTAGTCGTGCGGATACCGATACCCTTTGTAAAGAGGCGCCTGCAAATGGGTGGGCGCCTGTGCGCCGCGTCCTGCGCGAATGTCTGCCGTTGCGGCATCGATTGCCGCCTCTCCCGCATTGGATTTGGGCGCCGTGGCAAGCAGAATCGCCGCATCCGCCAGCGGAATGCGCGCCTCGGGCATGCCGAGCGCAACGGCAGATTCACAGGCGGCTCGCACAATGGCAATCGCCTGCGGATAGGCAAGCCCCACATCCTCGGCGGCAATCACCTGCAACCGACGCACGGCGGAAAGCAGCTCCCCCGCCTCCAAAAGGCGTGCCAGATAAAAGACCGCCGCATCCGGGTCGGAGCCGCGTATGGATTTTTGCAGACAGGACAGCAGGTCGTAGTGCGTCCCGACGTCGAAGCTCCCAACCCCCGACAAAAAGTCCTGCGCATCCGCCTCGCAAAGCACTGTGTCGGATGCAAAATAAGTATTCTCCAAGAGCCCAATCGCACGGCGCACATCGCCCTCGCACACCGTCCCGATTCGCCGCAAAAAGGCGTCATCGGCTGTTTTTTGCGTGTTGTTTTCGCGGTTTAAATAGTCCAGCGCACGGCGCAAGGTCGACACGCAGGCATCGGCGCTTACCGGCTTGAAGGCAAACAGAGAGGAGCGCGAAAGGACGGCATTGTAGACATACAGATGCGGATTTTCGGTGGTGGAGGCAATCAGCGTCACCCGTCCGTCCTCCATATATTCCAAAAGCGACTGCTGCTGCTTGCGGTTAAAGTACTGAATCTCGTCCAGATACAAAAGCACGCCGCCCGTGCCGAAAAGCCCGCCGCTCTGCTTCAAAACCTCCTTGACGTCCGAAAGGGTCGCGGCGGTTGCGTTCAATTTATAAAATTGCATGCCCGACTGCGCCGCAATCACCGATGCGGCAGTGGTCTTTCCGGTCCCGGGAGGACCGAAGAAAATCATATTGGTCAGTCTGCCCCCCGCAAGCATGCGCCGAATGACCCCGCGCTCTCCAAACAGATGCTCCTGTCCGACAATGTCGTCAATGCTCTGCGGGCGAATCAAATCGGCAAGCTGTTCATGTCTCATCCTTTTTTCTCCTGTTCTTTTCTTTTCTGTTCTCTTCTCTCTTTTATTCCGCTTGGGCAGCGCTTTCCAACGCCTTATAATAGGCACTGATTGTCCGCGCACAGGCAAGCGAAACATAGCTGCCGCTTGCGCCGTTTTCCAGCACGGCGGCAACCACAATATCCGGGTCGTCATAGGGCGCCGCGGCAACAAACAGCGCATTGTCGGTCTTCTTCCCTGTCTGCGCGGTTCCGGATTTTCCGCCCACACTGACCGGAATGCCCGCATCCTTGTACATAAAGCGGGATACGGTCGAGGTGGTATCCACCATATTTTTCATTGCCAGGCGAATCACATCCAAATCAGCTTTTGCAAACGCATAGGATGCCTGCACTTCAATCGGGGTTTCGTACAAAACGGTTTGGCGGTCAAAGGTGCGCACCTCGCGCAAAATATGGGCATTGTACCGTGTCCCGCCGTTTAAAAGGGTGGACAGATACACCGAAATCTGCAAGGGGGTAAAGCTGTTTTCCGACTGCCCTATCGCCGCGACAATGGTATCGGTTTCCTGCCAGCTGCGCAGTCCCTGCTCGACGCGGTAGTCGGGACCCGCCAGAATACCGGTCTTTTCGGGCAGCTCCAGCCCGGTTTTGACACCCAGACCGTAAATGCGGCAAAAACGGTTCATGGTGTCAATCCCCATCACGCGCCCCAGCTCGTAAAAGAAGCAGTTGCAGGAAACACGCAGTGCCTCGCTGACATTGATTTTCCCGTGCTGTCGGACGGCAGAGGTGGTGCTGTTATAAATCCAGCAATCCGGCTGATAGGAGGAAAAATAGGTGTAGGTGCCCGCGCATTCCAGCAGGCTGGAGGCGGAAAAGGTGCTCCCGTCGGCAAGGGTCGGCGCACTTGCCAGTCCTGCCGCCGCCATGCCCAATTTAAAGACCGAGCCGGGCGCATAGGTGCCGCTGAAGGCGCGATTGAGCAGGGGCAGATTGGTATCGGCGGCAAGCTGATTGTAATTTTTGTTGTAGGTGGTCAAATCATAGGTTGGGCAGGACGCCGCCGCCAAAATTTCTCCCGTGTCCGGGTCCATTGCCACCAAAGCGCCCGCGTAGCAGTCCGCCGAATAGCCGTACCTGCGAATCCATTCGGTGTTTTCCGCCAAGCCGTCCTCGGCGGCAATCTGCACGTTTATATCAATGGTCAGGTAAACATCCCCGCCCGCAACCGGCTCGGTTTTCCAGTATTCGTCCACAATGTTGCCGTCCTCGTCCTCACAGATTACCAAAATCCCGTCCTGTCCGCGCAAATAGGACTCAAAGGCGTATTCACACCCCGAAAGTCCCACCGTGTCGTTCATATTGTAGCCCTGCGATTGGTAGTAGTCCCAGTCCTCGGCGGTAATCTTCCCCACCTGCCCGAGAATGTGAGAGGCATAGCCCGGGTAGCGATAGGCACGCACCGCGCGCATGGAAAAGGTCACGCCGTCAAGCGCCTGCTCCATCACATAGGTCGCGCAGGACATCTCCACGTCGGATGCCAGCACGTAATTGGCAAGATAGCCGAAATCCAGCGCCTCGGCACAGTACCAAACGCGCAAAAGATAGGTCATATTGTCGTCGGTGTAAAGCGCGGTTCCCTTTTTGCCTGTCAAGCCGTACTGCTTGCAAAGATAGGAGACCAAATCGGACGGCGTCACCGCTTCGGTGACATCGCGTTCGGCATCGGCGTCGGTTTTATCCTTGCGCAGTCCCGCCAGACGGACAAAGCGAACCAGTCTTGTATGGACACTGCTCTCGGGGTCAAGTGCCTCTTCGGTGTAGGTCAGGTCGGGATAGGTACCCGTAAGCGGGAAATAGGCATCCTCCAGCGCGTCCAATTTGCCGCAGGCGGCAAGGGCGGCAATCGCCTCCAAAACCACATAGTTTCGCTCCCCGTCATCCGCAGGCAGCGTCTGAATGTCCAATTCCAAATCATACGCATAATCATTGGACACCAAAACAACCCCGTTGCGGTCGTAAATCGACCCGCGCTGTGCCTTGACCACCTCGGTGCGCTTGTACACCTTCTCCTCCTTTGCCGCCTCGGCGGCTTCCTTTGCCTCTTTCCCCAGCTGCAGGGTACCCAGCCGCACCAGATAAATCAGGCAAACCACCGAAAAGAGGGCAGCCAGGATCATCAGGCGCAGCTCCGTGTTGCGCGCTTTTCGTTCCATATGCTTCCCCCCTTTTTTGTTATTTTACGCTTTGAATCATTTAAAAAATCGAAAGCAGGATTTCCAGCCCGCAAAGAACATAGGCAAGAATCATGCCCCAGGTAAATACCCCGTGCCGCCACACACTCTTTGGAGAGAGCGAAACGGCAGGCGCCGAAAGCTGCGCTTTTTTGCGCCGTGTCAGCACCAAAATCAAGCCTGCAATCAAACAGCCGAACATCCAAAGCTCATACACCATAAGCGCGCCGTAGGCAACGGCATGCTCCCCGATATACGAAAGCAGTGCGTCGGTCGACAGGGTCTCCATGGCTTCCAAATCAATCTCCGAGGTAATCCAGGAGGTCAGCACGCCGCCCACCAGATTGATGGCGCCGTGCATCAGCATAGAAAGCCAAATTTTGCCCGAACGGACATAGATATAGGCAAGCAAAACGCCAAGCATGGCGGCATAGAAAAACTGATACAAATTGCCGTGGAACAGTCCGAACAAAAGCCCGGAAACCAAAATGGCGGGCAGCTCTCCGTAGGTGCGCATCCGATCCACCAGGAGCTTGCGGAAAATGAATTCCTCCCCGATAGGCGCAACCACGGCGGTAAACAAAAAGGTTTGCCAGAGCGGCGCATCCCCCAAAATGCTGTCAAGCGCGTTGCTCGACTCCAAACCGAGCAGTCCGTCAATCGCACTCATTGCCCCGTTGCCGACAAGACTGCCGAGCAGCATACAGCCGGTCGCAATGATATAGAGAATCATCCAGTGCCCCGCACCGAATTTTTGCTTTGCGGGACGAGCGGGCTTGGCACGCTTGAGAATAATCCACATCACCGGCAATCCGACACCGTAAAGCGGCACCGTGGACAGCAAAAACTGAAACAGCGGCGTTAGCGCAAAATCGGGAGTCGCAAAAGAAAAAATCAACAGCATCGCCATTTGCGCCGCAAGCGTTACAAGGGTCAAAACGGCGACAGACGCGCCGACAATCACAAATTGATTGTGCATGTCGCGGTCCCTTACCGGTCCTCCCTGCGGGGCATCCGACGGCAAAAAGCCGACATCGGCACCCTCGTAATCATAATAATAAGAACGATTCATATCCGTTTTCCTTTCTCGTGTTCCCTCGGTTTTATCGGTTTTATTGTTTTCCCGTTTATCTGTATTTCAAATCCCGTTCCCGCCCGAGCAGGTGCGGCGAACGCAGGAGTGTGCAAAGTCCGTTTACCGTGCAGTCGAGCGGCGACCGTGCCATCACCACGCGCACGCCGACCGCCTGCGAAAGAAATTTGGTCATTCCGGGAATCTGCGCCCCGCCGCCGGTCAAAAGCAGACCGTAGTCAAAAATGTCCGCCGCAATATCCGGAGGCGCTTGCTCAATGGTGGCAATCGCCGTTCGTGCCAGGGATTGCAGCATGCCCACAACAGCTTGGTAAATCTCTCCGCCCGTCACCGTGACCGTGCAGGCAAGCCCCGTGCGCACATGCAAGCCGCTGACCCGCATGCTGCCGCGATTGATGCCGGGCAGAGCGGTTGCCAGCTCTCGCTTCAGGCATTCCGCCGTGGCGTCCCCGACCAAAATATCCCGATGCAAACGCAGATAATTGCGAATGACGGTATCGATGCGATCGCCGCTGACGCGGCTGGTATTGGCACATACAATGCCGCCCGAACTGATGACCGCCATCTCGGTGGTGCCGCCGCCGAAATCCACCAGCATGGAGCCCTGTGCCGCGTTGACACGCAAGCCTGCCCCAATTGCCGCCGCCAGCGGCGCTTCCACCACCGAAACCGCACGTGCTCCCGCCTCAATGGCGACATTTTCCAGTGCCATCTGCCCCACCTCGGTTATGCCGAGCGGTGCAGACAGCAATAGCTTCGGCTTGTGAAAGAAGGAGACCGCACCCAGCTTGTGCAAATACTCCTCAAGCAAACGGGAAGCGGCATCAAATTCGGCTACCGTGCTTTCCCGAATCGGACGGTAGGCAAGAATGCCGGACGGCGTTTTTCCGAGCATGCGCTTGGCATCTCCGCCCATCCCGAGAACCGCACGGGTTCTCTTGTCCAACGCCACAACCGAGGGCGCGCGCAAAACCGTGCCGCTTTGCTCTTCACATATGCGAATATAGGAAGTGCCGAAATCGACACCGAAATGCTTTGCCATACGCGCTCTCCTTTCTGTTTTTATTGTTTTTTTACACAGGAGGAGACGTTTCCTTCGGGAACCGCCCCTCCCCTCCTGTATTCCGATTGTCTCATCAACAGCGGTGAGAATTATTTTAAATGGAAATATTTTACGGGAGGAGACGTTTCCTGCGGAAACCGCCCTCCCCTACCGTGGTTTGATTGTCCCATCAATCGTGGTGAAGAGATTGCGGACCGCGTTAGCGGTGGATGAGGTTTTCCGTGAATTTGTCAATTTTTAAATGAAACAAGGTAGTAGGGACCGGCGTCTCAGGCGGTCCGTGCGAACGGTTTACAATCCCCCGGCCTGCCTAACGGCTGCCGCCGTGCGCGGCGGTCACGCCGAATGAAGAAGATAAAATTTGATGTAAACGGCTGAGAGGCAACCCGACCACATTGTAATAACAGCCGCAAATGCCCGTAATCCAAAGCGCCGCCCGTCCTTGAATGGCATAGGCACCCGCCTTGTCGTAAGGCTCCTCGGTTTCCAAATACGCCTCCCGCTCCGCATCGGGAATCGGGGCAAGGTGCACCTCGGTGGCAACACTGTCACAAACGGTTTTGCCCGCTCCCATAACGCAAATTCCGGTCAAAACCGAATGGGTAGCGTCGGACAAAAGCATCAGCATCCGCTCGGCATCCGCCCTACTGCGCGGCTTTCCGAGAATTTCACCTCCCGCAAAAACAACCGTATCCGCGGCAATAATCAAAGAAGCATCCGCCACAGCGCTCCCGTTTGGCGCCGATGCGCACAAGCGACGGTATACGGCATCCGCCTTGCGCGTTGCCAGCTGTCGCACCAAGGCGTGCGGATCGGTCAGGGTGC
The DNA here is from genome assembly GCA_964564255.1 of uncultured Clostridium sp. Taxonomy (GTDB): domain Bacteria; phylum Bacillota; class Clostridia; order Oscillospirales; family CAG-272; genus CAG-448. The sequence continues at coordinate 8,350 of CAZMAZ010000046.1, forward strand.
TTTGCTCGTCCGCATCTGCGGTCATCACGGTAAAGGGAAAGCCGAAGGTCGCGAGAAGCTCCCGCCGACGCGGCGACCCGGACGCCAGGATAATGCGGTCAAACCGACCGCTCGGCTGTGCGCCGTCGCTTGCCGCCGTGTTTCCCGGTGCCTCCCCGCAGGACGCGTTCTGCGTCTTTGGAAAGGTTTGAGAAGAATTCAAAAAAGTGTCTTGTTTTTGCATACGAAACCTCCCGTGCCGTCCGATACCTTTATCCAGTATACCAGTATACCACAAAAAGCCCTTCTTTTCAAGGGCTTTTTGTAAACATATATGCAAAATTTAACGCGAAACCGGAATGCTCGGGGAATTTTCGGAAGCACCCCTTATTCCTCGTCGTATTTCATCCCTCTCCCCGCCAGGACATGTGCGGCGGCGGTATGACCTGCTGCCGCGGCTTTGGCAAACCAATTGATGGCTTCGCGGCGGTTGCGCATACTGACGCCGATGCCTTGCGCATAGCAAACGCCCAGGCTGTAGCAAGCGTCGGGACTGCCGGCTGCCGCCGCCTTTTTCAGCCACGCCACCGCTTCCTTCGGGTTTTCGGGGGTTCCCCGACCCTCCTTCAGGCACCAACCGAGGCTGTACTGCGCCCCCACACTGCCAAGCTCTGCGGCAATGCGGTATGCCGCGACCGCCATGCTCGGGCTGTGCGGGAACAGCTCCCCGCGGAAGCACGCCTCTCCCAGGCGATTATAGGTTTCGGCATGGGCGGGGTCCTTTCCCGCGGTCAAGGCGTCCGGCTCTCTGCGCAATTCCGACGCATACGGCAATGCATGGAGCAGTGCACTGAGTGTCGGCTGCGGCGTTTGCTCGTACAAGGCTTTCAGAATTTGCATGACCGCCACATGTCCTGCCAGCGCCGCACGCATCAGCCAATACGGCACGGTGCTGTCCTCCTCGATAGGCAACCGTCCCGAAGCATAAAGCAGAGCAATTCTGTACTGCGCCTCGGCGCGAGCACGGTCGTCCGCCGCCGCAAGGGCTGCCCCGCGTGTCCCAATCATGCCGTCAATGCCGCCGCTGTAGGCTTTGGCGCCCTCTGCCGCCATAACATAATAGCGATAGGCGCGTTGGCTGTCCACCGGACCGCCCCAACCGTTTGCGTAGCATTCGCCAAGCAGCAGCATGGCGGGCAGGCAGCCGCCGTGCACCGCACGCATCAGCCGCACCCGACCCTCGTCGGGGTTGCGTTTGACCCCAATGCCGTAGCAAAAGCATCTGCCTGTATTGTATTTGGCTTGCACCACACCGCTTTTATCGGCGGCACGGTAATATTTATACGCCTGGTCCTTACTTAGCGGCACGCCGAAGCCGTTCTCATAGCAAACGCCCATCGCATTCATCGCTTCGGCGTTTTGCGCGTCCGCCGCCATGCCGTACCAGCCGACCGCCTCGTTATAATCCTGCCTGCCGGTTTCACCGTAAAACCAGCAATCGCCCAAAACGCGCATTGCGTCGGTGTTGCCCTGTGCCACGGCAGCAAACAGCTGTGCGCGCGCCGCTTCGGTATCGCGAATCACGCCGACTCCCGCCAAATAGCAAAGTCCCAGTCGGTACTGTGCGGCATCAATGCCCTCCTTGCCTTCCGCCGCGCGCATATACAGGCGCACTGCCGTAACCAGATCTCTGACCGTTCCCGTGCCGGTTCGATAGCATTCGGCAAGTCGGTATTGCGCCGCACGGTGTCCGCTTTGCGCCGCCAACCGGAACCAGCGGAAGGCCGCTCCCGCATCACGCTTGACGCCGCGTCCGTCCAGATAGCACATGGCAATACCGTACTGTCCGTCCGCATCGCCGCCCTCCGCCGCGTGCCGATAATATTCCGCCGCGCGGATATAATCCACCTTCCCAAACCGGCCGTTTTCGGCATAGGAGGCAAGCAACAAAAGCGCTTGCGGCTGACCTCCCTCGCCCGCCAACTCCAAATAGTGCAGAGAGGCATCGGGATCCGGGTCGATTCCCTGCCCGTCCCGCAGGCAAAGTGCCATACGGTAGCAGGCATTGGGCTCCTTTTGCGCCGCCGCCTTTTGATACCACAAAATCGCTTGGTCAATGTCCTTTTCAATCCCGTTGCCGAAGAACAGGCATCCGCCGAAATTGTTTTGCGCCGGTGCGTAGCCCGCTTCCGCTGCACGGCGGTAACAGTCGACCGCCCGCCCCAGATTCTGCTTGATACCGTCTCCGAATTCCAGGCAAGCGCCCAGGCAGTAAAGGCCTTCCACACTGCCGCGCTTTGCGGCACGTCGGTACCATTCCGCCGCTTCCGTATGATTCTCCTGCATTCCTCTGCCCATATAAGCGCATCTGCCCATGCGGAACAGGGCGGTGGGGTCTCCCGTTTCCGCCGCCGCGCGGTAAAAGCGTACCGCCATATTCATGCTCTGCGGCACACCCTTTCCCTTTTCATACATCCGTCCGAGTGCGCACTGCGACGCGGCAAATCCCTCTTCCGCATTGCGGCGCAAAAGTCCGACCGCGGCATTGAGATCCATGCCGACGCCGACGCCGTCCCGTAGGCAAAGTGCCAATCGATGCACGGCACGGCGGTTTCCCTTTTCGGCTGCGATTCGCAACCATTCCACCGCGTGCTCTTTGTCGCGTTCCGTGCCGCATCCGCGCAAAAGGCAGACGGCGCACTCATACATGCCCGCGGCATTGCCGCCCTCGGCGGCGCGCAAGAACCAACCGTACGCCTCTTTCTGTGCCATCGGCAGCCCGTTTCCCTCGCGCAGGCATCTTCCCAGCGCCACCATGCCGTCAAAATTGCCGCACTGTGCCGAACGCTCAAACAGCTCCGCGGCTTTTTTGGGCATCTGCGGAATCTGCTTTCCGCGCAAATACGCCTCGCCCAGCCGAAGCATGGCAGTGCTGTCCCCCTCCTCGGCGCCGATTGCATGTGCAAACAGAGCTGCGCGTGCGTCTCCGGGCAGACTTCTGCCGCTCTCACGGCATGCCGCAAATCTGCACAGCACGCCGAGTGCAAGCTGTTCGAAAAAGACGGTCGCCTCGCGCGTGTCGGCAAACGGGTCGTCCACCGACGCGTCAAGCGGCAAAACGCCGTCCTGTCCGTCTGCCGTCGCGCTGTCCTCGGTCAAAAGTAGGGTCTTCTTGCCCGCTTCCCTTGCCGTGCGCAAATAAACGTCGTCCGGGAATTCTGCCGTCTTGTCCCGTCCGATAATCTGCAAAAAGGCGGTGCAGTCGGTCACCCGCTGTCTCTGCCGTTCGTAGGGCTCCTCTTCCTGCCCGACGCTGTCTGCCGTGCAAAAGCGAAAGCCGAAGGTCTGCAGCATGGAAAGAACCGCATCCTTTTGGCGGTCGCCTACATCGTCAAAGCAAACAAATAAATAAGGCTTCCCTTCTCCCAGTCCGTATTCCATTCCCTACTCCTCCTGTTCTTTGATTCTTTTTTCGGG
>CAZMAZ010000047.1:0-11759 GCA_964564255.1 uncultured Clostridium sp.
ACAACTGCAATGCCGTCATAATTGCCAAGCGTGAACCTGTCCAGCGTTATGACGGTTTTCGGATAATGATCCGTTATATTCCTAAGCGGCGTCATTTCTCTTTCAAATGTCGCTTCTTCAACCATGGATGCCGTTACCTGGTAATAAAAAACCTCCTCATTCTTTCTTGCAACAAAATCGATTTCGGTTGCACCGACCTTTCCCACATTTACACTGTAGCCACGGCGTAAAAGCTCAAAATAGACGATATTTTCAAGAGAAAAGCCCAAGTCGTACTTGCCCCTCGCCAAAAGATGGCGACGCAAGCCGAGATCGACAATATACATCTTTTGATTTTTCTTCAACAACTGCTTGCCAAGCACATCAAATCGCTCTACCGGATAGAAAATATACGGCTCGATCAGCGCTTCCATATAATCATCCACAGTGTTTTGCGATATTTTGCGTCCGCCGGAGGTCACATAATCGGCGATGCTTTTTACAGAAATCGGATTGCCTATAGAGCTTGCAAGGAACTTCGATATATTTTTTAAAAGTGTTATGTCTGTGATTTTGCGTTTGTTCGGGTCTGTTTCCCTGCGACGTTGCCGCTCTTCGATGTCTTTTACTATGATGGTGTTATAGATACCCTCTAAGTAAGTATCTATCTTATCGCTGTCGCCCGCAAGCGCACTGACATAAGGCAAACCGCCGTTTTTCATATATTCGGCAAACAGTACCTCTTTGTCTTCGCCGGATTTCAGCCGATAAAATTCGGAAAAGGAAAGCGGCAACATTTTAATCTCTATATATCTTCCCGACAAAAGGGTTGCAAGCTCACCGGAAAGCAGATATGCATTGGAGCCGGTGATATATACATCCACATTCTTTTTGACATACAAGCTGTCCACCGCTTTTTGAAAATTCTCAACCTGCTGTATCTCATCAAGAAATATATAGGTTGGTTTGCTCTTGTGCAAGCGCTCTTTTACATAGTTGTAAAGTGCTTTATAATCCAAAAGATCTTCGTATTCCAATTCCTCAAAATTGATTGATATTATCTGATCCTCGCCGACGCCTTGCATTTTCAAATAGTCTTGATACATTGCAAGCAATGTGGACTTACCGCAACGGCGAATCCCCGTAACCACCTTGATAACCTGCTCATCCTTCCATTTTATCAGCTGCTCCAAATATTCCGCGCGTTGTACCATAGCACTTCCTCCTTTAACGGTTTTCTCTCGCATAACTATTATATAGTCGATTGTAAAACTGCGTTTTACAATCGACTATTTGCACGCGCTTATCGCCGCTCGTCAAAATCTACGATTTTGACGGCTCCCCTCGGCGCGTGGACTCGCTTTGCTCGTCTTAGAGGAGTTTTTTCGGCGGCAAAGCTGCCGAAAAAACGATTTTATTTGTATCTCTTTGACTTTTACAATCGGCTAATAACTATTATACCATAGGATACGCAATTTGTCAACAGAAAATTCCGATTTCGGAATTTAGAATGATATTTTTAAAGTTTTTTCCGAAATCGGCATTTGCACAAAAGGGCGGCAAGGATTTTGCTCCCCGCCGCCGTATTCTAAACATCTCTTTGTCTGCGCAAAATTCGCATCAGTCGGCAAAATCCTTTTTTGCCAGCTTCGGCAAAAGCACCTGCAGTACCGCATCGAGCGCTTGCTCGGCGGTATCGGCAAAAATTGTACAGCCTGCCGCTTTTCGATGCCCGCCGCCGCCAAATGTTGCGCAAATTTCCGCGACATCTGTTTCGCAGGAAGAACGCATGGAAACACGGAACCGTCCCGCATCCGCAGGCTGACGCACGGCTATGGCAACCTCTACACCTTCCGTACAGCGCACCACATCGACCAACGTTTCCAGATGCTCCTCTTTTACCTGCAATTGCTTCTGCAAGGAATACGGAAACAAAACCGCGCCGACTCTGCCGTCCGCCCAGAATTGCATCCGCTGTGCCCCGACGGCTTCGACCGCCATCAGCTGCTTACTTTTCACCTCAAAAAGGCGATGGTTAATGCTTGCGGCTTCGGTGCTCTGTCCCGGCAGCTGCCCCGACAATTGCTCCAACAGCTGCGCCGCCACTCGATGCGTATGTGCACTGCAATTCTCAAATCGGAATCCGCCCGTATCTGAGCTAATTGCGGCATACAACCGAAATGCTATCGCCGCTGACGGCGTAATCTGTTCCCGCATTTCGGTCAAAAGATCAAAGAGCACCTCTCCTGCGGCAGAGGCATGCGGCATGATAAAATAATCCGCATACGGCGTTCCCCGTTCGTGATGATCCAACATCAAATCGATTTTCCCGCCCATATATGCGTACAGACTTCCCAATTGGTTCGGTGACGCCGTGTCTACGGAAACAATACGGGAAATCTGCCAGGCGGACGGAATACTTTCCGGCAATACACTGCTTTGTATTCCGTCGCAAAGAAACCGCAATCGGTCGGGAATCTCATCCGCGCAAACACAATACGCACGGCTTCCCATCGCTTCCAGCATCAACCGCAACGCAAATGCCGACCCGACCGCATCTCCGTCCGGGTGTACATGAAATAAAATCAAGGTATCCGCCACCGGTAAAAGGCGTGCAATCGCCTCTTCCCGCGTCAGGGCGCGAAAGACTTTTTCAGACATGGGTATCTTCCTCTGCGTTTCCCGATAATTCCGTTTTTTTCTGATTTCCGTCCGCATTTGCTTCGGTCTCTGCCGCCGAGTCTTGGTCCTCGGAATAGGTAATCCGACTGAGAATGCCCGCAATTTTTGCACCGTGCGCAATCGACGCATCGCGTGCAAAGGTCAGTTCCGGCGTAATACGCAAATTCAACGACCGCGCCAAACAGGAACGAATATATCCCGTAGCGGCACGCAGTCCCTGCCGAATTTCCTTCTCCTCTCCCGTCAAAGCGGAATACCACACTTTTGCATATTTCAAATCCCCGGAAACCTCTACTGCGGTTACGGTTACAAAATGATCGCTGACTCGCGGATCTTTAACATTCCGCATAATCACGTTCATCTCTTTCATCATTTCATCGTTAATTCTGTCCCGTCTGTAGTTTGCCATCTATTTTCTCCTTCAAATTGATTAAACGAACCCCGCACTCGACTGCATAATGACATGTATATGCCGCCCCGCCGCCTTCCTGCGTGCAATAGGCGATGCACACGTCGCTTCCTTCTACGAGCATTCGATTTCGTTGCTGATAACAGCCGCGCACATAAGAATCCTGTGCATACGACACCGCATCCGCATGTTCCAAAATATATTGGTAGGTTCTTCGCGACAATTGCTCCCAAGAAGACGCTTGCAGGGGGAAAGGCAATATCAAAGAAAGCGTTATCTCCGGCAATTGCTTTTTCAGTGACAGCACCTCAAGTGCCGCAAGCATGTCAAAGCCTTGCGCTCCGCCAGCGCGGAATTCTCGCACCCCTTCTGCGTACAACTGCTTGATTTCTTCCCCCAACAGCGCCGGCAACAGCACGGCTTCCGCGGCAGGAATGTCACGATGTCCCGTAAAACAAGCGACACGAACCAAACTCTGCTCCATCGTATTTCTCCTCTCTTGTACCGTCATTTCTCCTCCGAGCAATACCATTATAACACATTTTTTTCAAAATAGCAAGCGTTTTGCATGAGTCGTTTATTATTTTCCCGCAAAAATGTCTCAAATACAATCGTATGCCATTGTTTTTTTGTCCCGCACTTGTATCTTTTTTGTGAACTCGGTCGGCGGCGCTCCTCTTGCCGACTTTTTAAACCTCAAAACGGGCGGTCGTGCCAATCTGTCACATGTCCGCCCGTTTTTGGGTCACGGTAAGCTACAGAGCGCCTCTCATGATTCCCTGTTTCAATATGCGCTTATGCCTGCTCCGCCTTTGTCAGCGCCACCGCTGTCTTGGCAGCAAGCCTTGCGTTGTTCAAAACCAATTGAATATTGGCATCCAGGCTGTCACCGCCCGTCAAATCTTTGATGCGTGCCAAAAGGAACGGTGTTGTTGCTTTGCCGTGAATTCCCTTTTCTTTCGCTTCCGAAACGGCACGGTCAATCGCACCGTTAATCAGCGCCGCATCCATAGAATAGGCTTCGGGAATGGGGTTGGTTACCAGCATACCGCCGCGCAGTCCCAAATCGGTCTTTACCTTAAATGCCGCAGCCAATTCCTCCGGCGTATCCATACGATAATCAACCGCAAATCCGCTCTTGCGGGTGTAGAAGGCAGGAAGCTCTTCGGTTCCGTATCCGATAACGGGAACGCCTTTAGTTTCCAGATACTCCAAAGTGAGTCCCAAATCCAGAATAGACTTGGCACCTGCGCACACTACCATGACCGGTGTGGTTGCCAATTCCTCCAAATCGGCGGAAATGTCCATTGTTGTTTCCGCACCGCGATGTACGCCGCCGATCCCTCCCGTGGCAAAAATGCGAATGCCCGCCATCGCCGCAATCATCATGGTGGTGGTCACTGTGGTCGCACCATCGGATTTTTTGGAAACCAAAACCGCAAGGTCACGACGCGACGCCTTGGGAACCGCTTGTCCGCTCTTGCCGAGATGTTCAATCTCTTCTGTCGAAAGTCCCGCCTTCAGTCTGCCGCCGATAATCGCAATGGTTACGGGAACGGCGCCGTTTTCGCGAATGGTTTGTTCTACAGTCAATGCGGTTTCCACATTCTGCGGATACGGCATACCGTGTGAAATAATGGTGGATTCCAAAGCGACGACGGGTTTGCCTGCGGCAAGCGCGGCGTCAACCTCGGGGGATAAGTCCAAATACCTGCGTAATTGATTCATGGTGTAATACCTCTCTTTCGTTTATGAAAACAGTTTTTTTTGCTTTTCAGAAAAGAATACGTTCCGCGCACAGCTCCGCATTGACTGCGGAAGCACTCTGCACGGTCAGTGCAGAAGCACGCAATGCAATCTGCGCACTCTCTTTTAAATTTTTCCCCTGCCCGTGCGCAAAAACAAGCGCGGCAAGGAAGGCATCTCCCGCACCGGTTGCGTTAACAACGGCGGATGCCCGGGTGGGCAAGCGAATCGATTCGGTCCCGTCGGTTCCGTATACACCGTCCTGCCCCAACGTGATAAAGACGCGGTCAACGCCGTTTGCGCATAAAAGCTGTGCGGCATCCGCCAAATCCCGATCGTCTCGCAGCTTACTACCCACCAGCACCTCTGCCTCGGCACGGTTTGTCTTCAGTGTGTGTAACCGTCCGATGCGTCGCGGCGCAAACAGCACATTCCGCAGTTTTTCCGCCTTTCCGCAAGAAACGGTATCGGCAAAAAGCGGGACATCGACGGTGGAAAGAAGTAGGGAAAGCACCTCTTCTGCAGGGTTGGTATCAAATACAACCGCATCGGAGGTACGCAGCACCGCCGCATGACGGGAAAGATACGGAATATCAATCCGAGCGGTCAACTCCATGTCCGACGCCCCCGCGGCAAGGTCCCCATTTTCATCCATAATGCACAAATAATAGGAGCTCCGCTGTTCGGGATAGACTGCTGCAAAGGACAAATCCATCCCCAGTGCCGTGCAGTCCGCTTGCAGGGCACTTGCATACACATCACCGCCGAATGCAGTCAAAAACCGCACTTGCGAGCCAAGCAGGCAAAGATTGTGCGCTATATTTCGCCCTACGCCGCCGTATGCCACCGAGACACACGACGGATTGGAATCTTTGGGAATATACGGTTGAAGCGAAACGGCGGAAATATCGATATTACAGGCACCGATAACACTGACTGTTTGCCGCCTGCCCTTCGCATAACCCGATTTTTGTTCTTTTGCCGTATACAACATGCTCACTCCTGTTCTTTCTGTTCTTTGGGTTCCTCCTTGCCACGCAAGACCACGGGATAAGCCGTATGCCCGACTGCAGGCAAAAAGCGTTCAATCAAATCGCACATATGCAATCGCAGACTGGAGGTATTGATGCAGGGATGACAGCCAAACATTTCCGATGCAAGCAAATCACTGTCGACTAACAGCCGAACCGCATGCGTTGTATCATTCATAAGCCCCAGCACGCTCAAGGAACCGGGATTGCATTTTAACAACCGCTCCATCTCCTCGGGCGGCGCAAACGAAAGACGCGAGCTGCCTATTTGCTTAGACAGCTCCGCTGTTCGGAACTGCTTGTCTTCCCGCAACATCAAAAGGTAAAATTGTGTTTTTTGTCGATTGCACAAGAGAAGGTTCTTGCAAATAACCGCGGGCGCAAGCACCCGATCGACTGCACGGCACGCTTCCATTGTATACGCCGCTTCATGGTCAACCCGCTGATAAGAGATTTGCAGTCCGTCCAAAAAATCGTACACCGCCATCTCCCGTTCCAACCGACCCGCCGCATCGGCGGGTCGGCAATTGTATAATTGCATCATATGCCATGCCCCCGTCAAACATCGTATTTGGAAAGAATTTGACTGGGCGTCTTCCGCAAAAGAAGAATCACCGGCAAAATACCGCAAAAAACAGATACCGCAAGGAGCAGTACAAGCAAAGAAATTGCCAGCCACGGCGGGAAGAAGAAAGTCTTATCCGCATACGGCGCGGTTTGGGCATAGAAGAGGAAGAGCGCAGACAACAAATACCCGACAAATGCGGTCAGTGCCACAACCACCGTCGTTTCCACCGCAAAACGGTAAACAAGATTTCGTTTGCTTACACCAATCGCGCGCATAATGCCGATTTCCTTGATACGGCTCATAAAATTGGCTCGCATAATGAAGAACAGGCACAGACAAATCAAACCGATCACAACTGCCATGGCAACAATCCCGGACAGTATCGTCCCGCGATAGGTGGCAATCAATTCATCAAACACCTGCGACGGCAAAAGCAACTGCTCTTTTTCATAAGCGCTTTGCAAATAGGCGGTTGCCGCATCAAGATCGGAGGCATGAATCATCATGTAATTTTGATACTGTGTTTCTCCGTCAAACCCGTTCCATGTCATAAACAGCCATGAAAGACATGCCGACTCGTCCGACTCTCCCACACTTTTTGACAGTGTAATCAAGTCTGCATCGCTGACTGCATATACGCTGTTGTCTCTTTCCGATACCTTTTGCGAATTCAAAAACGCCTCGTACCTGTCGGCGTATTGCACCGCAAGACCCGACAGCTCGTCGTCAAGAACAATCCCGCGCTCGCTTGCATATGCCGACGCCTCTTCCCGGGTCGGACGCATTCCGAATTCCCGCTCGTACAAAAGTCCCGCATACAGAAGATTGACATCGTCAAGCGACTCCATTGCCTCTTGCAGTTGCCCGCCCGTATAATACGGGGTCAAGGAAGCAAGATCGGCGGCAAGGCTGTCCTCAACCTCCGCGGAAATATAAAGCATAATACTCGGATCATACGAATTGTCACAAACCACCCCTGCAAACTCTTTCCAATACGGCAGATATACTTCCGAAACCCAGCTGTACTGTGCGTCCCACCGAGACAACGCGGGATGCTCTTTTGCGTAGTTATACGGCAAAACAAATTTTGTGCCCCGCGACGACAAATAATCGGGATAATCGAAAATGCTTTCACACCGATACCAAATCGATGCAATCGTATACGGTTTCCCCAGCAATGTTACCTGCGTCCCGACCTGTTGCCACGCGCCCTCGCTCCCCTGTTGCGAATCGTAAAAATAAATCACTTCTCCCTCGGAAAGCGATTCCGCATACGGAATCTTTTTCATGGAGGCGGGCGAAACAGTATCAACGCCCATCGTTTGCAAAGTAGCAAGCGCACAGAGCAAGCTGTTCATGTAAAAACCGCAATCCTCTGTTTGCACTACCCCGCTGATATACAACTGCGGCAAGGTAATATCGGTGGCATTGCATGTATAACGATCAAAAACCGAATACGGATTAATCTGTCTGCCAATCAAATCCCGGTAGGAAGCAATATGGCTGTATGTGCTCCCCTTCAGCAATTGATCTGCCAACGCACTGCTGAGCAAAACGCCGCCGTCTTCTGTATTCTTTTCTCCCGCCAAAAGCGTCGCATCCGCGACAAGAGAAGCGTCAAACAGGGTACCGTCCGCTTCCAAACCGAGCAAATTCGCCGTCATATAGTTACCGGTTGAAACTTCCAATGTATAGGTGTCGGCAAACGGAGACCCCCCGATAATACGCATATAGTCAATTCCCTGCTCTCGCAAATCTCCGGACAGCGCGCTGTAATCGCCATCCGCACGCAATGCAAGATAAAACGCGTTGGAATTGTGTTTTCCTTGCAGGTCAAAATAATATTTTATGTCCACACCGACCGCAGAGGTCATAAACACCAGCACAACGGCAAGCATAACCAGCGTTGCACGCAACATGCGTTTGCTCTTTTTCTGCTTTCCCAAAAAATTTCGGCAAAAGCCCTCTCGCACGGATCTGCCCGTGTGAAACAGCTTCCCGTATTTTTTCTCCGGCTTTTCCTCCAGCGGCGGCAGGGCGGATAAATCAACCGTCCGTTTTCCGTATGCCGTGGTCTGAAAAGATTGCTCTTTAAAGGTTCCCTCGCACAGATGCACCTCACTGCTTTCGGTCAACCACTGCACGGGCGTATCGCTTTGCAGATACATTTTGCCGTCGACGCGTACAACGCGCAAACGCAACGGTGCTTCTCCCGCCGCCGGCAATTCGCCGTAATAAGCAATTTCCACGCCGGGCGCCGTCCCCGTGCTTTGCGGTAGTTCGCCCAGATAAATATCGTTTTTGTTTCTTCCCGTGTAGCCGTCTGCCGCCCGATTGACACGCATGCCGACCATTTTGCCGTCCGACAGCTCAATCACGCGAGCACAGTAATAATCGACAAGATTTGCCTCATGTGTTACCAAAATCACCAGATGTGTGCGAGATATTTCCTTCAGAATGTCCATAATCAGAACCGTGTTTGCCTCATCCAGGTTGCCGGTCGGCTCGTCCGCCAAAATCACCGACGGATTTTTTACAATGGCACGGGCAATGGCAACACGCTGTTGCTGACCGCCCGACAGGGTATCCGGTATCCGATCCGCAAATTTTTCCATACCTACATTGGCAAGTGCGACGCGCACGCGCCGTTCGATTTCTTCCCGATCGGTCATTCCGCACAAAAGCAGGGCGTTTTCCACATTTTCCGCCACGGTCTGTTGCAGATTCAAATAATAGTTTTGGAAAATATAGCCGATATGTCGGTTTCGCAAATAATCACTCCGGGGGTGAATTTCCCGCCCGTCAATTCGCACTTCCCCGCTGTCTGCCGTATCCAGTCCGCCGATGACATTTAAAAGCGTGGTTTTTCCGCATCCACTGCGCCCGAATACCGCAACCATGCCCGATTCGGGAAGCTCCAAGCTGATATGATCCAAAACATGAATCTGGTTTCCCCTGCCTCGGTTATAATATTTGTCCGCATTTTGAATTTGTACCCGACTCATTCTCCTTTGGCACCTCCTCTCAAGGTTTTACGCACGCTTTGGTTGAACATTTTGCCGATATAGCGATGTGACAGACGCACCGCAATTAAAAACAAAACCACAAACACGGCGATATAGGTCGGCGCGTGCAGGAAGGTGAATTCGGCATTTGTGCTCGGATTCAGATAGATGAAAACACACACCAGCGCGGTCACAAGGAAAGCAGGCACAAGAGAAATCAAGGTCTGCACATAGGTGCTGATTTTAACAACCGCCGTGGGAATGCCCATCGAACGCATAATGCCAATATCCCCCTTGGTCGCCAACATGGCACGTGTTGTACAAAGCCCGAGGAAGAACGACGCAAATATCACGCAAAGGAACCATCCAAACAAACGAAAACCGAATACCAAAACACGGAGAACGGTTTCGGATAAATCTCGCTCTACCGTTTCATAAGAAGCAATCGCATCGTACCCTTGCCGACCAAGCGCGGCAATTTGGGACGCCGCTTCTCTGTCGGAAGCATAAAACAGAGATGCTTGCGTGTAGGACGTATCGTAATAGGCATGCTTGATCAAGGACCTGAACACAGCGGGCGAAAGCACTAAAAGATCCCCGTTGCCACTCTCTTTGCTCGCTTTTGCGGCGCGTTCCTTTACGGCATCCGGCAGCTCTTTTACAAACAAATACGAATCAAAGGATTCTTTTGTCGACTGCGCACTTCCGAAACTGCCGTTCAAAACAACCGAAAGTCTTGTATCGGCGTTGTTTTCTTTCCAAATATTCTCGATTTTTTTGGCAATATTGTTTCCGTAAATACCGTAGCCGTCGGTTAAATCGAAATCCACAACCGTCCGACTGCCCTCAATCGTTCCGAGCCGAGTGCCGTCGGCAAGCCCCAGCTCGCCTTCCAAAACGGTAATGTCGTAGGATACCATTGCACTGCTTGCAAACCTCTCAAGCATGGCTGCGATTTCAAATCCTTCGGCAGAAAACAGCATGCGCGGCGTTACGGTATTATCGTAATAATAGCTGACACCGACCACATGATACTCCGCAAGCCCATTGAAAAGCCACATGGTTTTTTCCCGATTCGCGTCGACATCCGCAAAGAAATCCCGCATATAAATCGGAACCACCATGACCACCTCGTCTGCCCTTTCGGGATACCGTCCTCGACTTAAACTGACGCTCTCCGCATCGTACCCCATCGTATACGACAGCACCTCTGTCCGATCCGCGTCGGAAAATAACATCCCCGCGGTTTGATCCAGCATAGCATCGTAATGCAAGGTGTCGCAAGCACCGGTCAGCGCTGCAAGTGAGGCAAGCTCGTCGTCTGTTATCGCGCCCCCGTCCGATTTACAAATAACCACTCTGCCGTCTATATGCGTAAAAATCGTATTTTTTTCAAACAGCGCAAAGGCATCGGCAGAAATTGCCGTGGTCAATGTAATCACCACCGTGGTCAGCGTCATCAAAATGCATAAAAAAGCAGACAGCCAGGGGCGCGCACAAAAACGAATACGTCCCAGCATTATGCCTTCCCGTATATTCTTCTTGCCGTTCTTACGCTTCGGGGAGGAGTCGGACCGCACACGTGGTTCCCCGTTTTGCGCGTCGGCCGACGGCGATGCCTGCGGCGGCACAATTGTCTGATCCGATTCAATCGCACCGTCAAAAATACGAATATGGCGCGTGGCGCAATTCTCCACCTGCTCAAAATTATGTGTCACGACAATCACAAGCTTGTCTTTGGCAACCTCTCGCAAAAGCGCGATAATTTCTTCGGAAGACTTGGAATCCAGATTTCCTGTCGGTTCGTCCGCCAAAATAATCGGACTTTCCTTTGCCAGCGCGCGCGCTATCACCGTCCGCTGCTTTTGACCGCCCGAAAGACGGGAGCCCTTGTGATGCAAATGACTGCCCATACCCACGCGTTGCAGCAGTAAAATCGCACGCTTGCGACGCAAGGCGGGATTTTCAATATCCATAAGTGCCAATTCCACATTCTGCAAAACGGTAAAGCTCTCGATAATGTTGTAATCCTGAAAAATAAAGGATATGTACCGCTCACGATACGCCTCCCAATCCTTTTGCAGAAAATGAGAGGTCGGTTCTCCCTCTATCAGCATTTCCCCCTCTTCGTAGGAATCCATGCCGCTCAAAACATTCAAAAGAGTGGATTTTCCGGAGCCCGATTTACCGGTAATCGCCACGAACTCGCCTTTCTCAAACGACAAATTGACACCGCGAATGCCCACCGAAACATTGGTTTCGGAAACATATATTTTACCGATGTTTTGTAATTGCAAAAAAGCCATTTCTCTCTCCTTTCCGATTTTCGACAATTTTTA
>CAZMAZ010000048.1:0-9672 GCA_964564255.1 uncultured Clostridium sp.
TTTCATTTTAAGGCGTTTCTAAAAATTTTCCACACACAGATTCAGTGAGTTCTTTTCCGCCGGCTTAAACAAAACTCCTCGGCCAAGGTTTTGCTACAGCCGTCGTCCTTTTGCTTAAACCGACAAAAAATCTCTCTACCGCCCGGCGCATGTTGCATGATTAGAGGCATCCTTTAATATTTAACGTCGTTGCTGATGAGTTCGCCGTCAACCGCACGTTTGGCGTCGGCAATTATTTTGTCAACATAAGAGGTTAGGACATAGAAATTGCCGTTTCCGTTTTGCGGAGAGGAATTGACATCATTGGGCTCGCGCAGCACTTCGATGGTCATATACGAGTGACGTTCCGAGTAGCGATAGAAACGATAACGCAAATACTGCGTGTTTCCGACGGGGTCTTCGGCGTACACGGTCAAAATCAGCTGGCATTCGGAATCCGGCGAGTTGCGGAACGCCTGTGCCTGTTCCTCGGTAATGGAAGCCTCGCCTTCAATGGAAGCATACAAAAGTGTTTTGTAGAAGCTACGGAAGTTTTCAACCGCTCCGATTTCTTTTTTGGTACCGGTGCTTTCGGTTTTATTGAGAGTATAACTCAATTGCTTGCCGTCCGCCTCTACCGTCATGGAAGAGGAATTTGCAGAGGAGAGGCTCATGGCGCCCAGCTCGCCGGTTGTGGTATCCAACAACAGATTATATCCACCTGCAGTGCGGTACTGGACACCGGTATGGCGGATGCCCGACGCAGAGGGAAGAGTATCGGTGTAAAAATACAACTTTTGCGTTAATCCGGATAATTTGGCGCTTGCGCCTGTTTCGGAGTCGATCAGCATATAGGTCTTTTTGGCGGTGTAAAAGACGCCGCCGCGATGCCATGTGCCGTTGCCGGGAACGCGACCGGCAGACGCGGAGCTTTTTTGCAACAGATAGACGGTACCGTCTTCGGTCAGATAGTAATCGGTCGTGTAGACGGCGTCTGCCGTGGCGTCACTGGAATTGAGCAGATTACCTGCTTCATCCGCAATACCCACCAATGCGGCAAGACAATAAGCGCCGGAATCGTTCTTTGTGACATAGTAGTAATAGTAGGTAACAGTTCCCGCATCATCATCCGAGGCGGTTTCCGAAAGAATAATATTCGGTTTTCCGTTACTGTCAGGTGCGCGATAAGAGGTGAAGCTCAGGTTTTGCGCTGCCACAAGGTAGTTGCGATCCCGTATTTTTTCGGGCATGTGGGCTTCGTTGTTTGCTTGCAATTCGTATCCCGTTGCGGTTTTGACCACGGAATAAGTGATCTTTGTGCCGTCACTCAAGGTTTCGGTGTAGGGAAAAGACGTAATTTCCAGGTAGGATGCCGGGGAGGAGTTGCTGTTGTGCAGAGTAAAATGTGTTTGGAAGCTCGGAGAGGAGAGAAGAATATCGGTGACATACGCAATATTGATTTCGTAAATATCGCGCTGGTACCAATCAATATCCGTCCATTCCAAAAACAGGAGACTGCTTTCCGAAATTTCCACAATCATATCATATTCCGGTGCATAGGCATAGTAGGTGTTGTTTTCGGTCTTATGACTGAATTCCACATAGTTTTCAATCTCGGATTCCGAGCCGTCGGATTCGGTGACATGATAGCGGTAGCTGATGGTAAAGGCAGGTCGAGAAAGATCGTATTTATCAAAGTCATCGACCTCACCGTTTTCGGCATCTCCCGATTGCGGTGCCAGCTTACAGACACGCTCAAAGGTCATGGAGTAAAGAGATTGCAGCATGGAATTGATATTATCCTCATTTGCGGTATATCCTTCCATGTAGGTGTTCAAAATCTCGTAAATGTTGCTCGAATTCAGTGTATTTTCCCGTCCTGTCAAATCCGTATAAGAGAAATGACAGACCAATTTGGAATGCGCGGCGACCAATTGGTCCCAAAGCTCAGATACGATTTGTTCGTGACTGTAGTCGGCATAGTTTTCCTGCAAATCTTTTGCAATGGCATCATAATCGATTTCGCTGATAAGCTTAAAATCGGAAACGTTGAAATAGTTGGAGACACTCATGGGGTAAATAATTTGCCCTGTAACAAGAGATTCGATTGGAACAAGAAGAGTGGAAGAGATATTGTTTGAAGAAAGAATATAAACGGCATCGCGCAGATCGGTGCGGACATAATAGCCTGCATCGGAGACAATCGCATCACCGATGTAAACGGTATAAGAGTCGCCCGTTGCGGTTGTAACCGTAAAGGTTGCCGGTTTATAAAGATAGGAATTCCCATCGTCGTCGATGCGGGTTTCTTCGGTTAAGCCGTATTCTTTATAATAGGCTTGCAGGTCGGTTCCTTCGGGAATGCTTTTCAGCTTATCCATGGAGAGTGTATAACCGCAAGCAACGGCAAGTGTTGCAAAAAGCTCTTTGTTGTAGGGAGCAGTTTCATTTTCGCTGATTACAAAGTCGCCGATGCCGTTCAGGCAACCGAACGAAAAAGCATCGTTGTCGCCTACTACTTCAAATGCACCGCCCGTGGATTGACTGACTTTCAAAACGGCATGCGGAAGACGATAGACCAGGATTTCGGAAGAAGAATCCGAAGAGGTCTGGCATGCAACATAAGAACCGCCTTGGTGCGTATACAGTTGATAAATCGAACCGGAGCCGGTTTTATAAGTTGCAAACAGATAATAGGTTTTGTTCCCATCTGTAAAAGAGACATAATATTGGTCTTTTTGTGTTTCGGTTTCGCCTTGCCCGTAGGACAGCTTGGTGCCGTCACTAATTGAGAAGGCACCGTCTGCGGTAGAGGCGCTGTAACGGCCGGTTGTGGCATCTACGGTCAAAGACATTCCGTCGTTCAAAGAGAACGAATTGTCCTGTGCGGCGCTTAGCGGCTCGTTTGCCGCGTCGCAGAGTGTATATTTCCCGTTTTTGTAACAGAGATAGTAACCGTCTTTGCTGTCAAACAGTGCGACCGAACGGGAGAATCCAAAAATGCCTTCGGCGTTGTTGACCGTGATGGTTTGGATAATACGGGAGGCGTCCGCGATGGCGGTTGAAGAGGATTGATCGTAGGTCAGTTGTTTGTAAATCATGATACGTTGCGAAGATCCCAGCACCTCGCCGTCCTCGGTGTCGACAACGGCATAAATTTCATGAGATCCGGTATCGGGATCGACGGAAAGCTGCGTATCGGTGGCAGTGATATAGTAGCCGTCGCTGTTTTGCGGCATCAAATTGCCGTCTTTATCGTAGAGACAGTATATTTTGTCCTGATTTTTTTTGATATAATAGCGCGTCCCGTCGGTGTCATCAAAAGTGTAAATACTGACAATATATTGCACGGCAAAGTATGCCGCAATCAGAACAATGACAGCACAAAGCAGAACGGCAATCGCAATTTTTTGACGACGAAGCAGAGATTTCTTTTTTGATTTCTTGCCCGCGCCGTTTGCGGAAACGACAGGTTTGGTGTAGTGCGCGTAGAGAATGACATTGTCGGTAAAATTCGCAATATCGTCAAGTGTAACCTTTTGCCCGCCCTTGGGAGCAGTGAACCAGCCTTCAAAATGCATGCCGTCCAAGGACGCGCGCGGCATTTTTTTCAGCGGCTGTGCTGCGGAGACATCCACGGTGCGAAATTCAACGGATCCTTTGCCGGGGTCAAACACCAAATTGATCAGAGCGTTGGAGCTTTTTTCATGATTCATCAGAGATATTTCCTCCTGACAGTAACGGTAATGCCTGCAACGGCGGCGATTAGGAGCGGCACAAGCGTGAACCAAACGGTTGCTGTTTGCGCGCCGTCTCCATCGTAGAGATCTTCATCCATTTCATTGATATACAGCGCTTTAAAGCCGAGATTGACAGGGACGATCTCCTTGCTCATCGCGCGCAGGGTCGAAAGCATCAAATCGGTATTCCCGTATGCAGCCGCACCGAGAATTTCATCGGATACGGCATCGGTTGATGCGACAGCGCAGACGTACGAAGAATCTTGTACGGTTGTATAATTGTCTTCTTGAATACTGCGGCTTTCACTTGTGACGGTCATCAAGCGGAAAACGCCGTCGCTTTCAGCTCGCGCAATTTCTTTGCCGTTTGCTTCCGCGACTGCCGTGGTTCCCGAGGTGAACAGATCAAATGCATAACGATATACACCGTTACGGCTGTAGGTGTAATAGGTGTAGCGCTCTTCTTCCTCTTCTGTGCTTGTGTCAAAGAGCGAACTTGAGCTTTGCTCCGTTTCGCTTTCCGAATAGGTGAGCTTGTACGCGGATGCGGGGATAATGGAAGTGGCATTGCGGAAAATAACTTTTGCGGGATAGGAAACGTTTCGCATGTCTTCGGTCATGGTAGCGCCCAAACCGACTGTGACATAGGATCCGATCAAAGCATAACCGTCTTGGTCCAAACACTGCTTCGGGTCACGAATCAGATAGTTTTGCGCATCTCCCGCAAGATCTGTTTCGCGGCTGACTACAATACCCCATTCTTCCATATAACTGTCCAAATTGGGCAGTGCGGGGGTATCCGCATCGTAAAAAATCATAAAGGAATAGCCTTGATCCAGATACCGATCCAATTTGTCAATTTCCGATACCGGGTTTTTCGGATCATATTCCGGGGAACCGTATGCAATAAAATCGGTTTGCGGACCGCAGGTGATAATCATGCGGCAATTTTCGGGAATTGATTCATGGAACAGATCCAACATTTGAATTTCATATCCTGCCGATTCAATCAATTTTCGAAATTCCGTGCCTGCTTCGGTTTCTCCGTGATTGGTTGTGATACAACAAATCGGTGCTTCTGCTCGCGTGACGGCAAGAATAGCGGAAACAAACTTTTTTTCGCCGTTATATGCCCACGGATCAGAAGTATCATCGTTTGCGGTGTACATGGCACGCGGCGCATAGATGCGAAATTCGGAGCCAAATTCCACAATAACATTGGAAGAATAAACGGAAGACGTGGAAGTTGCCTTATATTTTTGAACGGCAGAGGGATTTTTTCTTATATTAATGTATTTGACATCAATATAATCGGGAAAGGCTTTTTTTAATGTGAGAGCGGTGTAGTGAATATAACGCATGGTATCCGAGCTGTTCAGTACGTCGGGGTCGGTGCAAAAGATGAGATTGACCTTCAGTGCCTCTTCGCCGCGCGATTTGCGCTCCCGATTTACCGCATCGACTTTGGCGGGAACATCCTGTGCAATCATGTCACGACAGTCGTCCGAAAGCGTGTAAAAGGTGTTGCCGGTTGAAACATACTGAACAATATAATTTCCGTTATTATCACGGACGCGGTTTCCGTTTTCGTCGTATTGATATACCGCTGTTTTGTACCGTTCGTTGGTCATATCCAAATACCAAAGATTTTCGGCGGCAAGGATTGAAAAGAAAATATTGAGCAAAGCAATGGCGACAATGACGGCAACGGTCAGAAAAATACTTGCACGTCGGCTCAGTCTATGCCCGGCTTTGACCGGACTTGATTCGGGAATTTGATTCATGAATGTTTCCTCCTGACCAAAATGACCACGCCGGCAATACAGATTATAAGCGTGGGAACAACAGTAAGAATCAGCGTCAACCTTGTGGATGCGGCGGTGGTGATAGAATCAATATCGGTATCGTCAAACGGCTTGCAGGTCAAGCGCGTGGGGATGTTTTCCTTCCCGGTTGCGCGAATTGCCGAAAGCAGAACGGAAGAATTACCGAGAACTGCCGATTGTAAAGCATCTTCTGCGGCAAAGCCGACCGAAGAACATGCAAACAGATAAGCGCCGGTGCGGCTATCCGTAGTGACGGTTAACAAATTGAATCGGCCGTGTGCGGTTGCCTGTCCGCCTTCCCAAATTTCCGCGCTGCTGCCGGTTGTCAGCATGACAGAAGCAACACGCCCGTTGTCGGCATTTACGTAGTTGCCGGCGCCGTCGCTGTGGTAATCTTGGGAAATGTCAATACATGTTGCACCGGAAAAGAGCGGTTCCGGCGCCGCATTCTTTTCACGGAGATCCGCTAAAATATCCGCGCCGTTGCCTTGCGTTGTGTAGTCGGCAAGGATGGTATAGCCGTCGGTTGAGGTAGAATGTCCGATGTCACGGACATTGGCGCAGTATTCTACGCCTTCTTCCTCGTTATAGTGGTGCCGATAGGAGATTCCCCAATCGGCAAGGAAGCCTTCCAAATGCGGGCGAGCGCCGCTGACAAAGGTGTCTGCTCCCGCAAAGAACATCATTTTTCCGCCGTTTTCCATGTAGGCGTTGAGTTTTGCAACTTCACTGCGCGAGGAGACAGAATCTGCTTCGGTCAAATCTTGCGTTGGATTGTAGATAATCAAAAATCCGCAATCCTCCGGAATGTCAAAATTGAGCAAATCCAAATAAGAGACATTGTAGCCCGCATCCGCGACAATGCGTAAGAGTTCAATATCTTGGAGCGCTTCACCGTGGTTGAGTGTAAAATAGCAGGTTTGATTGAAGGTTTGTGTTACCCGCATCATGCCGGCGGCAAATCTTGCTTCTCCGTTGTAAGCGGATGGGGAAGAGGAATCGTCGGAAGAGAAGGTGAAGAAATCACGAATGCTGTAAGTGGCATGACGATCACCGCAGATAATGGAAACGTTGGTGGAAGCGGTAATGTCGTATTTCCGTGCCTCGGACGGTTTCTCCCAAATGTTCAAATATGCAATTTCGATGAAGTCGTAGTGAACTGCCAAATCTTTGGCTGTTTTGAGAAGATAGTATTGCACTTCGCCGGATGCAAGCGAGTCAAAGTATTCCTGTTCATCGCAAAAAAGGAAGGTAATTTTCTTTTCTGCGGTGTTTTGAATTTGCGGTTCAATATAGGTGTCGATATATTCATAGCAATCGTCGGTTACAGAAAAGGACATACTGCTTGTCATATCATAATACCACAGGTATCGTACTGCCAATGCATAAAAGATGGCATTAAACAGTATGACGGCGGCGATAAGCAATGCGGTCAGCAGGATAGATACCGTGCCGTAGCGCAGCTTTTTATTCCGTATCAGTTTGCTCATGTGTCGCGCGCCTCCGCATCAGCCCCAACGCCGTTTTTCGTAGACACGAACGGTCAGAAAAACAAAGACGAAGGAGATGG
Organism: uncultured Clostridium sp.; assembly: GCA_964564255.1. Classification (GTDB taxonomy): domain Bacteria; phylum Bacillota; class Clostridia; order Oscillospirales; family CAG-272; genus CAG-448. The sequence continues at coordinate 7,116 of CAZMAZ010000048.1, forward strand.
AGAGATAATAAAGCAGGGAAGCAAAATCGAAAATACCGTTTGCGAAATTTTGGTAACGGGAAAGAACGGAAATCCAATTCAAGACGGTGCGGATCCAGTAGACATCAATCAAAGAAGACAGAAGACCGATTCCCGACATGCCGAAGAGCACAGCGACCGAAATGACGGCAGCTGCGAGCTGATTTTCGGTCAATGCGGAAATAAACATACCGACTGCCAAAAACGCGGCGCCGATCAATACAATGCCGATTAAACAGCCAATCAGCTCGGGCGTGTTGGGACCGATGTGAACCGCTTGATAGGAGGCGTTGGCGCGTTCTTTGGCGGCATAGACATACAGAGGAATGAAATTGACGCAGGACAGGAGCACGGTTGAAAAGAACAGCGTAAGCGCGGCAAGATATTTGCCGACCACCATGCCTGTGATGGTAACGGGAGCGGTCAAAAGCAATTGTTCTGTGCGCAATTTGCGTTCTTCGGCAAACAGACGCATGGTGAGAAGCGGAAGAAGCACAATAAAGGCAAAGATTAAGACCGTAAAGTAAGTGGAAGTGTCATAACTCTGAGAAATCAATGTCGTGTATGAGCAGAGAAGTGCGGCGGCTGCAAGGAAAACACCGACAAAAACGTAGCCGATGGGGTTGATGAAATAAGAACGCATTTCTTTTTTGTAAATGGCAAACATTTTAAAGCAAGCTCCTTTCACAATCAGGCGTCGTCGCCGTCAATATAGTCATCATCAAGCTGTGCGGCACGTTTTTGCGCGGCATCGTGCAAAAGCTCTCCCGCAACGCGCTCTTCCAATGCGGTTTTCTTGTTGCGTGTGCGACGCGGCGTGCGCATAGGCGTCGGGGCGTCGGCGTCGGACTTGTCCACAACCGTAATGAAAATATCCTCCAGGCTCATGCCCAAAGCCTCAAGTCCGATCATAGGCCAATTGTGCTCCGCAAGTAAGGAAAACAATTTGCGACGGATGTCAATGCCGTAGCTGCTTTCAATCATATATGTGTAAGCATCTCCGTCACGTTCGGCAAGCACTTCACAATATACAATACCGTCCAAACCCTTGAGCGCATTTTGCACTTCGCGCTGCGGGCCGCAAATTTTGACATTAAAGCGGCGGTTATTTTCCACTGCGCGAGAAATATTTTCGGTCTTTTCATCGGCAACAATTTTTCCCTTGTTGATAATGACGATTCGATCACATACGGCTTGTACTTCTTGCAAAATATGTGTGGAAAGAATGACCGTATGCTCTTTGCCGAGAGTACGAATCAAATTTCTGATTTCAATGATTTGCTTGGGGTCCAGTCCAACCGTTGGCTCATCGAATATGATGACCATGGGGTTGCCAATCAACGCCTGCGCGATGCCGACACGCTGCCGATAGCCCTTAGACAAATTGCGAATGACGCGTTTGCGTACATCATTGATTTTGACAACACTGCAAATTTCCGCCAAATGCTTTTCGCGATTTAAGGTGCAGCTTTTCAAATCATAATTGAAATTCAGATATTCGTCGACCGTCATATCCAAATACAGGGGCGGTTGTTCGGGCAAATAGCCAATCAGCTTTTTTGCGCCGAGCGGATCCGCAAGCACATCAATGCCGTTGATGGATACGCGTCCGGCACTGGAAGACAAATAGCCGGTCAAAATATTCATGGTGGTAGATTTTCCGGCACCGTTCGGACCGAGCAGACCGACAATTTCACCGGAGCCGACTTCAAAGCTGATGTCGTCAACTGCGCATGTGGTCCCGTAATTCTTAGTCAGATGTTCAATTTTTATCATATCGATCGATAGATTCCTTTCTCAGAAATCGAAATTTGGACGCCTTGCGACAGCAAAGGCAATCATACAGAATAAGAGTATCATATAATTGTAAACTTGCCGTGAACATATTTGCAAATTCTGTAAAAACAACGCGTATATCTTGTGAAAATCGATAAATTTTTGATAAAAATGCGACAAAACTCGATCTGCTTGGTTTCAAACGATAAGAATGGTTGCTCTTTTTGATGATAGAGACTTGACAAAGAAAGAATTGTAGAGTATACTGGACATAGAAAAAAGGGAACAGAGAGAGGGAGTGAGCAATTGCCTTTTTACAGTATGATACCCAAAAAGAAAAACCATATAGATACCATATTTGTGGTAATCAGTGCGCTGTGTGCGTTTGGGCTTCAAATATGTGCAGCGCAACCATGGATGCCGCTTGCTTCGGTAGCACGAATTCTTTCCCTCGGATGTGCTGTTATTTGTGTCGGAATCGCCGGATTTTGTTTGTCGGGGCAGTTACTTTATACAGTCGAACGAGGCAGTGCTTTGCGTTTGTATCGCACAGTCGGAACAGATCGATGGGAAGATGCGGATTTTGCTGTTTATCGATTACGGGGAAACACGAAGAAAGTGCAAGCGCGCATTGCATTATGCAGCATTCGCGAGGTGGAACGTTCCCGCTTGCAATGCGGACGAAAAAGGGAAGGCAAGGGCGAGAAAGGTCAAAAAGAGATAAAGGTGCGAACGCAATTTTTGTGCCCTGATTTGTTCCCGC
>CAZMAZ010000048.1:9772-11757 GCA_964564255.1 uncultured Clostridium sp.
CGATTGACGAGAAGTTAAAACTGTGCTATAATAAGCATGTGAACCAAGGATAAGAAGCAGAAAGGAGATTGGAATTATGTTTAAAAATCGAAAAAAAGTCGGATGCGTTTTTTGTGCGCTGATTATGGCGACAACTGTTTTGGGAGGATGTGCGAATTTTTTTGGAAGTAACGAGGATTCGACCGATTATACGACATCGGAAGATGCGAGTCGCGGGGAAGTAACAAATACGCCGTCGGACACAACAGAGGGGGAAACAACGGATATGAAAGACCCGACCGAAAAAACGGATAAAATTGAAACCTCGGAGGATACAAACACGGAAACGGAAACCGGAACCGAAACGGAAGAGCATACAACGGCGATTGACGAAGGCTCCTCGACAAATTGGAAGCCGGGAGATGCATATGTTCTCTCCGATGAAGCGCCAAGCGGCGCGGACGGCTCCTATGTGTTTCGTGCCGGTGTTGTCCATGCCGGAATCGGTATTGTATATGCGGGAAAGGGTCAGAATGCCGAGAAAACAATTGTAATTGATGCGGGACATCAACTGAAGGGAATGAGCGAAAAGGAACCGAATGCGCCCGGTTCTGATGTTATGAAGGCAAAAGTGACCAGCGGGACAACCGGATCTTTTACCGGCATTCCGGAGCACGAATTGAATTTGGCGGTTTCTCTTTTATTGCGCGATTGCTTGGTTGCTCGCGGCTATCGTGTTGTAATGGTGCGTGAAACCGCGGAAGTTTCGATCAGTAACAAAGAGCGCGCAGAGCTTGCCAATGCGGCAATCGGCGACGGAGAAGGAGTTTTGGTGCGCATACACGCAAACGGGTCAGAGAATGCTTCTGTACGGGGCGCATTGACGATTTGCCAAACCGCGAACAATCAAACCGCAACGCGGTACAAAGAAAGCCGTGCACTGTCCGAGGCGGTTTTGGATGCCTTTTGCGACAAAACGGAATTGAAGAAAAGAAGCATTTGGGAAACCGATACCATGACCGGCATCAATTGGTGCACGGTACCGTCGGTTATTGTAGAGATGGGATTTATGACAAATCGGGAAGAGGATGAGATTATGGCAACGACGGCGTTCCGTTCTGCAGCAGCGGAAGGAATTGCGGAGGGAATCGACCAATATTACGCACTTGTTCAAAAATGAGTGCCGAGCGGGGACTTTTTATGAACGAATTGATTACAAGCGTTTTGGAAGCGAAGAAAAGATTGAAGGCAACTGCCGCGGCGATACGGGATGAAATTCGCGCCGATGTAGCGGCGGTGCGGGAGCGCGATCCTGCGGCAAAAAGCGATGCGGAGGTTCTGTTTCTATATGCGGGCGTGCACGCGATTCTTGCGCATCGTGTTGCACACCGACTGTATCAAGGAGGACATCGGTTTGCCGCTCGTGCTGTTAGTCAGGTTTCAAGGCAAATGACGGGAATTGAAATTCATCCGGGCGCCAAAATCGGAAAAGGACTTTTTATCGATCACGGAATGGGCGTGGTAATCGGCGAAACGGCTGAAATCGGGGACGGATGCACGCTTTATCAAGGAGTCACACTCGGAGGAACAGGCAAGGACGTAGGCAAACGCCATCCGACGCTTGGAAACAATGTTATGGTCGGAGCGGGGGCTAAGGTATTGGGACCCTTTGTGATTGCGGACAATACCAAGATTGCCGCAAATGCCGTCGTTTTGAGTGAAATCCCGGAAAACAGTACGGCGGTTGGGATTCCTGCACGGGTGGTACGGCGCGAAGGAAAGAAGATTGACCCGTTAGATCAGATTCATGTTCCCGATCCCGTAGCACAGGAATTAAACCGATTGAGAAAACGAATCGAAGAAGTGGAATGTGCACTGCAAAAAATGTGAATTATCGGTTGCGCAAGGACATTGCAGGGAATATCTGCCGCAAAACATCCAAGCGGCTGCGCCCGCAACAAGAAAAGAGAACGCTGTTTGCGTAAAAATGCAGAATGTCCTAAGGG
>CAZMAZ010000049.1:0-11751 GCA_964564255.1 uncultured Clostridium sp.
CATGGTGGATGAAAAATGGACTCACCATTGCAAATCCTGCGAACAGGAATTGATTACTGACTTTGTTGAACATCCGGGTCATACGGTTGTTTATGATGAAGTAGTCAAGCAGCCGACTTGCACCGAACCCGGTGAGGGTACCGGAGCGCATTGTTCGGTTTGCGGAGAAATTCTTGAAGGGCATGAAGAGATTCCTGCCACCGGCCACACCGAAGTGGTAGATGCGGCTGTTGCGGCTACTTGCACAACTGCCGGTAAGACCGAAGGCAAGCACTGCTCGGTATGTAACGAAGTGCTGGTTGCACAGGAAGAAGTTCCTGCCACCGGACACACCGAAGTGGTAGACGCTGCTGTTGCGGCTACTTGCACCACAGCAGGTAAGACCGAAGGCAAGCACTGCTCGGTATGCAACGAAGTATTGGTTGCACAGGAAGAAGTTCCTGCCACCGGACACACCGAAGTGGTAGATGCGGCTGTTGCGGCTACTTGCACCACAGCAGGCAAGACCGAAGGCAAGCACTGCTCGGTATGTAACGAAGTATTGGTTGCACAGGAAGAAGTTCCTGCCACCGGACACGGTGAAACCGAAATCCGCGATCGCGTGGAGGCACAGGTTGGCGTTGACGGTTACACCGGCGACACCTACTGCAAGGCTTGCGGCGAAAAACTTCAGAGCGGCGAAAAGATAGACATGCTTGAGGAGAAGGGCTGTGGATGCGGCACAGGTTGCGGCACCGGCTGTGGCTCCGGTTGCGGATCGATTCTTTCTGCCGGCGTTGTAATGGTTGCTGTTCTTGGAAGCGCATTGCTTCTCAAGAAGAAAGAGGACTAATATTTCCTTTTCGAAGGCTGTACGAGCTTGTTCGTACAGCCTTCTTTTTGCTTTTTATGTCTTTACCCATATAATACTTTGCCTGAAAAAGAAAAATTTTCTCCTGCGCGCATAATCCGCCGCCAATGGGTAAGAATACTAACGTACCTAAGGAAACGACCAATCAATCCGCACCGAAGGCATTGACAGGCGTTTCCCCAAAACGCCGCGTAAGCGGCAGACGGGACGAAAGATTCATGGAAGAAAAAGGAGAAAACAAGATGTGGCAGAAATTCAAAACAAAATGTAAGGAATTCTTCACAAATCGCGCCGCGGTGATTGTTATGGTCATTATTTTGGTGACACTGACCGTCATTTTATCGGTTACCTTCGCAATGAACCGCGCAAAGAAAACCGACAACTCGCCCGAAGAGCAGAACACGACACCGACACCTACACCGACACCCGATGACACAAAGGCGAACGTGGATGGAACCGGAGAGGTGCCGATTTACAAAGAGAATCCGGATGACGGAGACAAGAAGCAGGACGAAGTGAAATCAACCGGCTACAGCCTCCCGGTATCCGGCACACTTTCCAAGGGGCACGATGCGGGGATCCAGGTTTGGTCGTCTACCATGGGCGAATATCGCGTGCACCTCGGCATTGACATTGCCGCCGAAGAGGATGCACCGGTTTATGCCGCGGCGGACGGCGTGGTTACCAAAATCTGGAACGATCCGCTGATGGGTGTTTGCGTAGCGCTGGAGCATGACAATCAGGTTTGCACAATTTATAAAAATATGAATGCAAAGCTCGCTTCCGGTATTTCGGAAGGGAAGAGCGTCAAGGGCGGACAGCAGATTGGCTGTATCGGCGAGAGTGCCAATATAGAGCTTGCGGAGGAACCGCACCTGCATTTTGAAATGACGGCAAACGGACTCTCGGTGGATCCGATGGAATATTTCAGCCGTGAGGATGTAAAGACGCTTGAGACGGATACGGCTTACGAAGATCAAACGACTGCTGTGGGGACCGATAAGAACGGCAAATAATTTGATTGCAGGAAAGACCTGCCGCACCTGCGGTAGGTCTTTATTAACAAACGGTTTAATAATAAACAATGCCGCACAAACAAATCTTTGAAAGACGTTTTTGTCTTGTATTTGCGGCGAAAAAACGGAGAAATAGAATTTTTTGAGATTGAAAAAGGAATACGGCAACGCCAAAATGCAACAAAAGATTCCAAAAATGCATTTTGACGATTGCATTTCCAAACGCAAATCCTGCGCATTTTGCGCCGAAAGGCATTTTGTGCGCAATCCCGCTAAAAATGAATAAAAATATGAATATTCACAGATAATTCATGAATAAACGGCGTATAATGAATAAGAATACGACTTTTTACACAAATCGAGGGCAAAAATGACGTGCATAACGCACAAACAAAAAAATCGAGATAAAAAAGTTTTGTGCAAAAAGCAGAAAATCCGCAAAGGGTATTGCAATCGAATTTGATCTGTGCTATAATAAAGCACAACAAAACGATCCTGGCTCTTTTGCATGATTTGATTTTCAAAATTGCAAAAATGCAAAACGGCGGGACGATTTGATCCAGATATACCGGCAGGCAAAGCCTGTTGCTATATAATACCAATCAAATGGAGGAATTTGCAATGAAAAAAATCAGATTACTTGCTCTTTGCCTGGCGCTTCTGATGGTGGTTTCGTTTGCTGTCTCTTGCTCGGGCACTAAGGATCCCGGCGAAGAAACAACCGCAAACGGGGAAACAACAACCGGCGAGGATGGCACTAAGGATCCCGGCAGTGATGTCGTTTTCGTTGACCAAGCAGATTATCTGAACCTGGATGGAAAAACCTACGGTAAGGATGGGGATTATATTTCCCTTTATGATCTGTATGGCGCAGATGTTACAATCGCTGATGTTCAGAAGAGCGAAAGCGGTGATTACTATATCACCAAAGACGGTAAGAACTATGTTCTCGGTCTTGACTTCCTAAGCATGGCAATGGTTTACAACTGCGGAAGCGGCACCGAAACCGAACAGAAAACCGCTTATGCTAAGTGGTGGCAGTACTACATCGAAAGATGGAACAAACTGCTTCCCGAAATGCCGCTTTACTCGAATGAGTATTACGATGTTTACAACACCGCAATCGGCAAAGTAAAGGAAAACCCGACCAACCCCTACTGGAGCCCGGCAAGCGCATTGATTGACTGGACTTCCAGCAAAGCAGACGGCGATATTATTCTGGGTGGCAGCACCGAGCTCAGCGGTTTGTTCCGCTATGCATCATTTGGTGTGTCGAGCCCTGCTTCTTCGAACCTGGATATTCAGAACCTGACAAGTGAGTACGGCACTGTTGTTGCCAATAAGGAAGGCAACTATGTGTGGAACTCGACTGTTGTCAAGGAACACACCGAGACGCTGAACGAAGACGGTACCAAGACCTTCACTATCACAATTCATGATGATTTGAAGTTTAGTGACGGTTCTGCCGTAACTGCAAAGGATTATGTGGTTCACACTCTCGTATTCTCTACCCCTGTTGCTGCAGAAGCTGCGGGGAAGGATCATAAGTCTGGCATGTCGTTGGTTGGCTACAAGACCTTTGCTGCATATGACGGCACTACGGGAGAAGGCAAGACCAAAGAATTCTCCGGCGTGAGACTGCTTGGCGATTATCAGTTCTCCGTTACGGTTGACGCTGATTATCTTCCCTATTTCTATGATGTCACATATGCAAGCTTTGGCGCTGAATATGCCAAGATGTGGATTGGCGATGCCGAAATCAAGGATGACGGCAACGGATGCTATCTGACCGATGCGTTCTATGCAAAAGACGGCGACAGCTATAAGATGGCAGCACACATTGCTTCGACCGCAAAGTCTCCTGTTTCCGACTATCCGTACTCCGGACCGTATGTGGTCAAGAGCTACGACGAGGCTTCCAAGATGGCAACTCTTGAAATCAATAACTATTACAAGGGCAACTTTGAAGGCGTAAAGCCGACTATCAAGAAGGTCGTTTACAAGTATGTTGTTTCCGCAACACAGCTTGAAGACCTGAAGAGTGGCGGTATTGACGTTTTGATGACGGTTACCGGCGGCGACCAGACCAAAGAAGCGCTTAAGTTGATCGATTCCAGTAACGGCAAGTTTGATACTATTCACTACAGCCGTGCCGGCTACGGCAAGCTCGGCTTCCGTAGTGACTTCGGACCCGCACAATTCCTTGCGGTTCGTCAGGCGATTGCGTACTGCGTAGACCGCGATGCCTTTGCGAAAGACTTTACCGGCGGTTACGGTAGTGTTACAAACGGTCCGTACTATACCGGTTCCTGGATGTACCAGGCAGTCAAGAATTCCATTAAATTGAATGCATATTCTGTTGACAAGAATAAGGCAATCGCGCTTTTGGAAGCAGACGGATGGGTCTATGACAAAGACGGTAACGCTTACACCTCCGGTGTTCGTTACAAGAAGATTTCCGGTGACGTGATCAAAGAGGCTGACAAGAACTACGCGTCCAAGGACGGCACTTACAAGACGGTAAAGGTCGGAAACGATTATTATATGCCGCTTGTTATCAACTGGTTCGGTACAACAGGCAATGAGTTCACCGACCAGCTGGTTACCGGCTTCCAGAACAACGCGAATATTGCGGCAATCGGCATGGTTGTTCAGAACAACTTCGGTGACTTCTCTCCGATGATTGCAGAATTTCAACATGGCGATTATGGTTCGGGAACTTACGGCGGCACGCCGATTTACAGTGCGTTTAACTACGCAACCGGCTTTACTTCTGCGGTGTATGATTATTCTTGGAATAATACCATTGATCCTTCTATGTATGATCTTTACAGCGCATACTATATCATGGATCCCGCAGACGTTGTTTTCCTCAAATAATAGGTAGGAAAGACACACAACAGAAATATTTGCTCCGCGAGGGGCTGCTCCCTACGGAGCATACCAAAAGAGGCAGGAAGGGGCTTCGTGCCCCCTCCTGCATACTGTTATTTATAGTCTTTTCCCGTTTTACATGGTCAAATGGGAAGAGGGATTGATCGAGAGCACGTTTTGCGTGGTCTCGTGGTTGCTGTTGAAAAAAACGGGCAACTTCCGATTCTTGGAAGGCTGCTCTTGTGATATAGGACACCGAGGAATCTGACATTGCCGCGATTTGTCGTTGGCACCCGTGTAGGGAAAATCATACATTATAAGGAAGTAAGCGTATGGGAAAATATGTATTAAAAAGACTTGGATACATGCTTGTCGTGCTATTGATCCTGTCTTTCCTTATGTTCCTCATTTACAATTTGGCATCGGGCGACCGAGCGAAGGTAAAGGCTTTGGAAGAAGTCAGGGCGCTCAAAAATGTGCCGCAAGAGGAACGCGATCGAATTTACAATGAGACTTATGAAGACTATTCGCGGCGCTATGGCACCGATAATCCGTCAAAAGTAGTGCAGTATCTGCGTTGGATGGGATTTTATCCGTACTATGGCGGGGAGTTTAACGGTCTTCTGCAAGGTAATTTCGGATATTCCGACTATTATCAGAAAGATGTTGTCGATGTGGTTAAGACGCCGATGAAGGTAACTGTTTTTGTTAATATATTTGTCACCATTTTTGCCTTGGCAATTACGATTCCCTTGGGTATCCATTGCGCGGTGAAACGCGGCAAAATCGGAGACAAGTTGATGCAGATTGTTACGATTGTTGGATATAGTTTGCCGACCTTTCTGATTTCGCTTCTCTTTATTTGGATTTTTTGTTCGCTTCTCGGATGGTTGCCGCCGTCCGGTATGGGAACGCCGGGGGCGGAATATACAGGGTTCCGTCTTGTTCTTGACAAGATGTACTACTACGCTTTGCCCTTGATTGTAATGGTTTTCTGCTCGCTGGGCGGCATGACGCGTTACGTGCGGGCGGCTATGATTGACGCTCTTTCCATGGATTGCATCAAAACTGCACGTGCAAAGGGATTGCGTGAGAAGATGATTATTTATTCGCATGCATGGCGTAACGCCTTGATACCGATTGTAACCTTGGTGGTCGGCTGGTTCCTTGGTATTTTCTCGGGCTCACTTGTAGTGGAGCAAATTTTTGCCATCAACGGCATGGGAAAAGTTATGATTACGGCGCTGAATACATCGGACAATGATCTTGTTCTGCTGATGCAGTTGTTTTATGTGCTGATTGCATTGCTTGGAAATTTGATTATTGATATTGTTTACGGCTTAGTAGATCCGCGTGTGCGGGTCAATAAATAAAGGAGGGATCTGAAATGAGCAAAAAAACCAATAAAGCGCAAAATCCCTCTGTTCAAAATCAAAATACGACCCGAAAAAGAGCCAATTGGTTCAAGCGGTTGTTTTTTGGCGGTAGCAAGACCTTTGCGGATGAAGTTTTGGAGACAGACCGTTACGGTCAGCAAAAGGTCTCGGATGTTGAGGTTATTCTCAGCCCCGGAAAACAAATTATCAAAGGCTTTTTTGAAAAGAAATATGCGGTTGTAGCGTTGGTGGTTGTGGTATTGATGTTTTTGCTTGCGTTTGTCGGACCGCTCTTTATGCCGAAGTATTTTGATGCATATTCCGAAACGACGCAACAAAACATTGTTCCCAACATGAGCATGATGAATGTGCCGAAAGAATTGCAGGGAGATATTAAGGATATTTCTTCCTACGGACCGTTTTCGGTCGGACTTTCCAATGCAGGTAAGGTTTATGTGTGGGGAAGCACACAGATTGGCACAACCGGCTTTGATGTCTCGGATATTCCCGAAGAGGTGCAAAACACAAAAATCGCGATGATTGCCGCGGGAATTGACCATATTATCGCAATCGGCGAGAATGGAAAGATTTACGGCTGGGGAAACTATAAGCTCGGTCAGTATGGCAGATACGATGAATTTTCCGAATCCAACTTTGTTTTGCCGATGCCGGAAGAACTTTACGAAAACGGGGTTGATGTTTCCAAAGTCAAGAAACTGACCTGCGGTTATCAGGCAACAGCCATTTTGATGGAAGATGGAACCTTGTATGTTTGGGGGAACAAAAACGCATATAGCAACATGGAATACTTTGCAACAATGAATGATCTTCCCGAAGGACAGGATTTTATTTTGGATCCGGTTCTTTTGGATGATGTTGCATTTACACTGAGTTATATGATAGGAGTCAGAAGAGCGCCTTCCTTTGGAGGCATCTATGATCCGCTTGTGTTTGGACCTGCAGTATTGGAATCGTTTGAAACACCAAGTGTTGATTTTACATCAAAAGGCGAAAATATCAATACGATTTTGAAAAAACATGCCGATGCCGACGGAAAAGCCGCTACGATTACCAATATTTATACGACCGCTACAACGGTTGCTTACAAACTGTCCGATAACAGTGTTGTTTTCTGCGGTTCTTTCAAGAACCAGGAACGTTCTTATATAGCACCGCCCACACTTGCGGACGATGAGTATTTTGTGGACATTGTAACCGGCATTCACCATTATTCGGGATTGACCAATAAGGGAAATGTATATTCCTGGGGTGAAGATTTACTGGATCAGTGTACAATGCCGCGCTCGTTGAAAACCGCGGGGAAAATATTCGCGGGCGGATTCCAAACCTATACAGCCGATGAAAACGGACAATTGCTGCAGAAATGGGGCAATAAGGGGTATTTGTTTGGGACAAACAGCAGTGGTGCAGATATTTTCCAACGTATTGTCAACGGTTCCAAGATGACTATGACCATTGGTGGCGTTGCCGTCATTATTTCGACTATCATCGGTATTATTATCGGATGTGTTGCCGGATATTTCGGAGGAAAAGTCGATATTATTTTGATGCGCGTGACCGAAGTATTTGCGGCAATCCCGTTTTTGCCGTTTGCAATGATACTGTCCTCTATTATGGCGCATTTACCGTGGAGTGAAAATGCAAGAATCTTTTTGCTGATGTGCATTCTCGGAGCGCTTTCTTGGACCGGACTTGCACGGCTTGTGCGCGGGCAAGTGTTGGTTGCACGTGAGAATGAGTATGTAACCGCCGCAAAGGCGATGGGTGTTAAGGAATCGAAAATTGCTTTCAAGCACATTTTGCCCAATGTGATTTCGATTATTATTGTGACGCTGACTCTGGATTTTGCAACCTGTATGTTGACCGAGTCGTCTTTGTCATACCTCGGCTTCGGCGTTACCCCGCCGCGTCCGACATGGGGAAATATGCTGAATTCCGCCAATAACATGACAGTTATGAATAATTACTGGTGGCATTGGCTCTTTGTTGCATTGTTCCTTGCAGTCACGACAATTTGTATCAATATTGTCGGTGACGCTTTGCGCGATGTTATGGACCCGAAGTCCAATTCCGAGAGATAAGGGGGCGATTGTATGTCTTTACTTGAAGTGAATAATCTGCACACCTATTTCAAAACCAAAAGAGGAACGGTAAAAGCAGTCAACGATGTGTCGTATACCCTGGAAGCCGGAAGAACGCTCGGCATTGTCGGCGAATCCGGCTCGGGAAAATCCGTCTCCGCCATGAGCATCTTGCGTCTTCTGGATGACAACGGATACATTGCGGATGGCAGTGTGCGATTCGAAGGAAAAGAGCTGACGACGCTTTCCATCAACGAGATGTATCATATTCGCGGAAACGCGATCTCGGTCATTTTCCAGGAACCGATGACCTCTCTCAATCCTGTTTTTTCGGTTGAAAAACAACTTTGTGAGCCTTTTATGATTCACCAGGGCATGAAAAAGAAAGAGGCACGGGAGAGTGCATTAAAAATGCTTTACGATGTCCAAATCCCCAATCCCGAGGCAGTCATGCGACAGTATCCGCATCAGCTTTCGGGCGGAATGCGGCAACGTGTCATGATTGCTATGGCGCTGGCATGTCGCCCGAAGATTTTGATTGCGGATGAGCCGACTACGGCATTGGATGTTACCATTCAAGCGCAGATTTTGCGCCTGATGAACGATTTGCAACGCGAAAACGGAACTTCCATTATCTTTATTACGCATGATTTGGGCGTTATTAACGAGATGGCAGATGATGTGGTCGTTATGTATTGCGGACAGGTTGTCGAGCAGGCATCGGCACGCGTCATTTTTACCGATTGCAAGGCGAGCCATCCGTATACCGAAGGGCTTATGAACAGTATCCCGCGGATTGATAATATTACGCATAAGTTGGAACCGATTCCCGGTGTTGTTCCTCACCCGTTGGCGCTTCCGAAAGGATGTAAATTTGCGCCGCGATGCAAGTATGCGACGGAAAAGTGTCTGCAAGCGGAACCGCCGCTTGTAGAGATTATGCCGGGACAAAAAATCCGTTGCTTCTATCCCGAAAAGGAGGTGAGAAACAGTGCCGAACACCAAAAAGCTCTTATCGATCACGAATCTTAAAAAGTATTTTCCTGTTGCCAAGTCCAGTGTTTTTCAAAAGCAGCAATATTATGTAAAAGCCAATGAAGATATTACGTTGGATATTTATGAAGGGGAGACGCTCGGCATTGTCGGAGAGTCGGGATGCGGCAAGTCTACATTCGGACGTGTGCTGCTGCAGTTGTATGAGCAGACAGCGGGAACTACCATGTATTACGGGCTTTCCCGCGCGGAGCTTGCCCCCCAATATGTGCGTGATACATTAAAGCATGTTGACAGATATGTTGCCAAGCTGAAAAAGATGCGCGCACATGCGAAGGCTATGACGGAAAAGGCAGACGCGCTTGGCGAACAAGCAACCTTCTTTGATCTGCAAAACAAGAATTTGGCAATTGCGGAAGCGCAAACCGCCGAAGCGCATATTGCCAAAATATTGGGCGGATTTCTCGTGTGTGATACCGAAAAAGGTGCCGCGCTTTTGTACAAGAAAGCACTTTTGGAGAATGCTGTTGCACAGCTTAGCGGCAAGGTCCAAAGTATAGGGCTTGACATTGATGATGCTTCCGCGGAAGATGGCGAAAAGAGTATCAGCGAACAAAAACGGCAAAAACTTGTGAGTACGCGCGACAGTCTGCTGGAAAAAATCAAGCAAAAGCGCTTGCAAATTGCCGCACTTGACGTAGAAATTGATGCTCTGAAAAAGTTGCACCAAAATGATGCCGAGTTTATGCGATACGAGGCAATGCTGGATGACGGAATTGATTTGGCGCGGCTGAAGTACAATGAAATGCGCCTTTTGCGTAAAGATTTGCAAATCATTTTCCAGGATCCGTATTCGAGTTTGAATCCTCGTTTCACAATCGGACAAATTATCGAAGAAGGATTGGTGACGCACAAATTTTACCGTCAAGGTTCTCCCAAAATGCGGGAACATGTGGTAAAAACCATGAAAGAATGCGGTCTGCAGGAATATATGCTCTTTCGGTATCCGCACCAATTTTCAGGCGGGCAGCGCCAGCGTATTTCCATCGCGCGCGCACTCGCGGTTCATCCGAAATTTGTGGTCTGTGACGAATGTGTGAGTGCATTGGATGTTTCCATTCAGTCGCAGATTATCAACCTTCTTTTGGAATTAAAGGAGAAAGAGCATCTCACATATATGTTCATATCGCACGATCTTTCGGTCGTTCGATATATATCCGATCGTATTTGTGTTATGTATCTTGGCAACGTTGTGGAACTTGCGGATGCAGCTACCATCTTCGAAGATCCGCGTCATCCGTACACGGTTGCGCTGTTGTCCTCCATTCCGACAACCGACCCTGACAGCTTGCAAAAAGAGCGAATTCTTTTGGAAGGGAATATTCCCAGTCCGATCAAACCGCCGTCGGGATGCAAATTCCATACGCGTTGTTATATGGCATGTGAGCAATGTAAGCGCGTACCGCCGCCGCTGGCGGAAATCGAACCGGGACATTTTGTGGCGTGCCATTTCCCGGAGCGTAAGCTGGATGCGGACGGAAACTATTTGTTCAATCGTCCAGCAACCGAAAAGAAATCCGCCAGAAACGCGGATTGAAAAGGCGCTGAAAGAAGGAGGAGAATCCAATGTTTGGACGAAAATTGAGAAAAGCGGCATCCGAGGAGGAAGAAAATAGCCAGAAGGAAGAAGAATTGCAGAAAGAAAAAATATCAGTAAAAGATCGATTTGCGATGACTTTTTCCGCATTTCTCGTCATTTTCCTGCCGTGTCTTGCGATTCTCTTGGGACTGGGATTGTTGATTCTGTTCCTGTTTGGGGCATTATAAAATGTTTTGGGGCTGTAAAAACGCATTTTTACAGCCCCGTGATTTTCTAAAGGAGAAAAATATGCAATATGTTTTGATAACAGGTGCATTTGGCGGAATGGGACGTGTCGTCATGCAGACACTTGCTGCGCGCGGATACGGTGTTTTTGCTTTGGATCGGGAGGTTGACCGAACCGTTCCCGCGCATGTGATTCCGTTGAAGGCGGATCTTTGTGACGCAGAAAGCGTACGTCGCAGTGCCGATGTTGTACGCAATACAACCGATCGATTGTATGCTGTGCTGCACTTCGCGGGAGTGTACATGCTTGATTCTTTGGCGGAAATGGACGCGATGAGATTCGAACGTATCATGCGTGTGAATTTGGGCGGCGCATTTTTGGTGAATCAAATTTTTTTGCCGTTTCTTTCGCGCGGCAGTAAAATTATTATGACGACCAGTGAATTGGCGCCCCTGCGTCCTCTTCCGTTTACCGGCGTTTATGCGATCAGTAAAAGTGCTTTGGATGACTATGCTTATTCGCTTCGAATGGAGCTGCAACTTTTGGGAATTTCGGTTTCGGTGTTACGAGCGGGAGCGGTACAAACGGACATGTTGAGCGCGTCAACGACAGAGCTTGCAAAATTTTGCACCGAGACAAAACTTTACAAATGCAACGCTGCGCGTTTTCGCAAAATTGTGGACAGCGTGGAGTCAAAATCAATCCCTCCGATAA
>CAZMAZ010000050.1:0-1676 GCA_964564255.1 uncultured Clostridium sp.
ATGCACGGTGCGGAAAGGAATCAAGATATAATGAACTACAAAAATTATAAAAAAATCGCTTCGCTCTGCTTGGCGCTTTTAGTGTGTGCTTGCACGGCTTTGCCTTTGATCGCTTGCGCCGATCCGTATGCAGACATTGCCTATGTCGAAACTCCTTACGCCGGGACAACGCTTTATGTTTACAACTGGGGCGAAAATATTGCCAACGGCGAAGACGGTTCCCTGAACCTGGAACGTATTTTTGAGAAAAAATACAATATCAATGTGGAATATACTACCTATCCTTCCAATGAGGAAATGTACGCAAAGCTGACCAGCGGAACCGTGCATTACGATTTGATTATTCCCTCCGACTATATGATTGCACGTTTGATTGAGGAAGACCGTTTGCAAAAGCTGGACTATTCTCAAATTCCCAATTACGCAAATATTCAGTCGCAGTACAGGACTAATCAGTACTATGACTGCGCCGGCACCGACGGTGCGGCAGAATACACCGTTCCCTACACGGTCGGCATGATCGGTATTGTTTACAATACGCAGTTGGTAGCCGAGAAAGATGTAGAGGCGCAGAGCTGGTCTTTGATGTGGAATGAAGCCTACAAGGGCAAACTGATTAACTTCAACAACTCACGCGATGCGTTTGCCGTGGCAATGTTTTACAACGGTATTGATGTAAACACCACCGACAGAACGGATTGGGAGACGGCATATACTTCCTTGGCAGCCCAAAAGCCGTTGCTCAAGGGATATTACATGGACGAGATTTACAACCAAATGGAAGGCGGAAACGCCGCCGCGGCTATTTACTATGCGGGCGACTGTCTTTCCATGATCGGAAACAATGAGGATCTTGCCTTCTACTATCCGATTGAAGGCACCAATACCTTTGTGGATGCCATGTGCATTCCCAAGGATGCGCAAAATGTCGGTGCGGCACATTTGTTTATCAATTTTCTTCTGGAAGAAGAATACGCTGTTGAAAACTCGCTCTACACCTGTTATGCATCCCCCAATCAAAAGGTTATCGATTCCGCTTACTATCGAGAAAGTCTGGGCGAGGACAATTATAAAATTCTGTATGACCTTCCCGCACAGTACAAAAATCAGGACGGTTCTCTGAACACCGATATTTGTCAGTCTTATGATAATTTGGATCAGGAAACCAAGAATATTCTCAACGAGCTTTGGAACAAACTAAAATAAAATCGGAGAGAACCTATGTTTGCTCAAAAAACAAAATCCCAAAACTCGCTAAACGGCGGTATGCGCACATTCTTTTTCGCTTTTTCCCTGCTCTTTCTGCTTGCTCTTGTCTGTTTTATCTTCGGTTGCGGCGAAAGAGCCGATGAAAAGGATAAGAATAAAGAAACCGAGGCGGAAACCACCGCTTCGGATTTACCGTCAAATCTGCCATCGGATTCATCCTCTGATTTTTCATCGGATGCTGCCGACCAAACCGAAAACCCGGACACGGCGGATTCTGCCGAAGAAACCACGCAGGAGGAGGAAAAGAAAGCCATGACATTGGATCCCGTAGACGGCGTAACACTGCCAAGTCAAAGTACAACCTTCTCCTGGAAGCTGGCAAATCAACTTTTGGTTCTTGCCTCCGGCAACACGCAGGAGGAAGCGGCAACACTTTTTGAAGCTGCCGGCTTTACGGTGGTTTTGCA
>CAZMAZ010000050.1:1776-7308 GCA_964564255.1 uncultured Clostridium sp.
TGGTAACCGGCTACAGCCGCGGCGCCGCTTGCGCCAATCTGACCGGGTATCTGCTCAATGCTTATAACGGCGGCGTCGATGACAGCTTTGTCTATGCATTTGCTTGCCCGACAACCGTGAGAAAGGATCCCGCTGTTGCCTGCGACAACATTTTCAATTTTGTAAATCCTGCCGATTGCGTCACCGAAACACCACTCGCCTCTTTGGGCTTTCACAGGCTCGGTACCGATATTGTCTTGCCCGGCAATCAAGCCTTGACCCAATCGGTGCAGTCGCTGGTTTCCGCTTTGCAGGTGCTTTCCCCGTCCATTTCCTCTTATTACAATGACAAACGCTCTCTGACCGGTGCCGGCTTATCGGAAGACGGCATGACGGGCTACGAAGCGGGAGAAATGCTCGCGGGCATGTTTGCCGCGGCGTCCTCTTCCTCTTCCGCATCCGTACCGAGCTTCCCGTTTGCTACCGTGTCCCCGGAAAGTGATTTTTACCCGTTTGCGCAATATATGCTTGCGCTGATGATGGGTAGCTTATCCGATCCGGAAACTGCGGCACAGCTTTCGGTACAGCATAATCCGCAGACCTACCTTGCACTGATGAATCAACTGTATTTGGAAGCGGAATAAATACAACAATTCCCTTTTATCGCAAAACACCTCGACAGAGACTACTGCCGAGGTGTTTTGCGTTTTTATTTTCAAACCGTATGAATTCCCTTTTCCGGGTCCATATTGGCAGTGTCCAGTCCGTATTTTTTCTGCTTGCGGTATTCGAAAAATTTCAAAGCAACCTGTTCAAACAGCGCGTAGGACAAAAGGTCTTCGTCCTGCTCCAAATAGCCCTTGGGGAAATTCTTGCGCAAGGTTTCCATCTCGGGCGGCAAATCGTCGGCGGGACGGTGGGTAATCGGTTTGGTGTCCCCGATAATTTGTTTTGCAAAGGACGGGTCAATCGCAACCGGTGTTTTGCCGTATTTGCCCGCGACCAAATCACGAAATTCTTTTGTGGTGGTCTGATAGCGTTTGCCGCACATGACATTGAAAACCGCCTGGGTGCCGACAATCTGCGAAGACGGCGTGACCAGCGGCGGGTATCCGACATCTGCACGCACGCGCGGAACCTCTGCCAATACTTCCGGCAGCAAATCGGATTTGCCCGCCTTTTCCAGCTGACTCATCAGATTGGACAGCATACCTCCCGGCACCTGATACAGCAAGGTGTTAATGTCGACCTTGAGTGCCTTGGATTTAATCATCCCGTTTTGAATATATTTTTCGCGAATAGGCGTAAAATACCGTGTCACACGATCCAGCTTTTGCAGGTCCAGTCCCGTATCCCACTCGGTGCCGCGCAGAGTTGCCACAAGCGATTCGGTCGGCGGCTGTGAGGTTCCCTCCGCAAAGGGGGAAATGGCGGTGTCAACAACATCGACGCCCGCTTCAACCGCTTTGAGCAGGGTCATGGATGCCAAGCCCGCCGTGCAATGCGTGTGCAATTGAATCGGAATGTGCACGCTCTCTTTGAGCGTTTTTACCAGCGTATACGCATCATAAGGCAGAAGCAAGCCTGCCATGTCCTTGATGCAGATGGAATCTGCGCCCATCTCCTCCAGCTGTTTTGCGTAATTGGCATAGTATTCTTGTGTGTAGACGGCGCCGGTGGTGTAACTGAATGCCGCTTGCACATGCCCGCCCTCGCGTTTGGTCGCGTCGATTGCGGTTTTCAAATTGCGCGGGTCATTGAGCGCATCGAAAATGCGGATAATATCAATGCCGTTTGCAATGCATTTTTGAACGAAATACGAAACCACATCATCGGAATAGTGCCGATACCCCAGAATGTTCTGTCCGCGGAACAGCATTTGCAGCTTGGTCTTTTTGACCTTTTCGCGAATGGCGCGCAAACGCTCCCACGGGTCTTCGTTTAAATAGCGCATGCAGGCGTCAAAGGTTGCGCCGCCCCATGCCTCCAAAGAGTAATATCCAATATCGTCCATAGCTTCCAAAATCGGAAGCATTTCTTCGGTTGTCATCCGTGTCGCCATCAAAGACTGATGCGAGTCACGCAAAACCGTTTCCGTAATTTTAACCTGTGCCATTTTTCATACACCTCCATCAGGCAAATCGAGACAGGAATATTCCTGCCGCAACGGCAGAGCCGATTACGCCCGCCACATTGGGTCCCATCGCATGCATCAAAAGGAAATTGGAAGGATCCTCTTTCTGCCCTTCCTTTTGCGCGACGCGTGCCGCCATCGGTACAGCCGAAACACCCGCGGAACCGATCAACGGGTTGATCTTACCGCCGGTCAACCAACACATAATCTTTGCGGTCAAAAGTCCGCCGAAGGTCGAAACCATGAAAGCAAGCAAGCCGCAGGCAATGATAATCAAGGTCTTGGGTGCCAGGAAGCTTTCGGCGGTTGCGGTCGCACCGACCGTTACGCCGAGGAAAATGGTGACCGTATTCATCAAACCGTTTTGGGCGGTTTGCGACAGACGGTCGGTGACACCGCAAACATTCAAAAGATTGCCGAACATCAGACAGCCGACAAGCACAACCGCATCCGGTACCATCAACCATACCACCAGGGTTACAATAATCGGAAAGAGAATCTTTTCGGCAAAAGAAACATTACGCAGGGTTTCCATGTGAATCCGACGTTCCTTTTTTGTGGTCATAAGTCGCATAATCGGTGGTTGAATCATGGGAATCAATGCCATGTAGCTGTAGGCGGCAATGGCAATCGGACCGAGATTTTCGGGCGAAAGTGCTTTCGTTACGGTAATAGCGGTCGGACCGTCCGCACCGCCGATAATCCCGACAGCGGCGGCAAGATAGGGATCTCCCAGGATAAGCAATGCGCCGCCGAACGCCACAAAAACGCCGAGCTGTGCACCGGCACCGATCAGAAAGCTCTTGGGATTGGCAATCAGAGGCGAAAAGTCGGTCATGGCACCGATGCCGATGAAAATCAAGCAAGGGTAAATGCCCAGCTTGACTCCCATGTAAAGCAGGTCCAAAAGACCGCCTTGGTGCAAAACCTTTGCATAATCAATTTCCCCGGACACCATAAACAGTTCCGAATGAAACAGTTCCGCGCCCGGCAGGTTGGTCAAAAGCATTCCGAACGCAATCGGCAACAAAAGAAGCGGCTCATATTGCTTATAAATGGCAAGATAGACCAAAACACCGACAACGGCGTACATAATCAGATATTTCCACCAATCCTCTCCGCCGAATAATTTCGCAAAACCGGTGGAGGACAGGAAATTTTTGATGCTTTCAAGCATATTTTCGCATCCTTTCCGTCAGTTCAGGGTTACAAGCAAAGTGCCGGTTGCCACAGAATCTCCCTTTTTGACTTCAACCGACGCCACCGCACCGTCTGCCGGTGCCAAAATTTCGTTCTCCATTTTCATGGCTTCCAGAATGCAAAGGACATCTCCCTTTTTTACGGCATCGCCCGCCTTGACGTTAACCTGCATAATCGAGCCGGGCATCGGCGCGGAGACAGTTGTGCTTCCCTTTTGTGCACCCGCGGTCGGCTTTTTTGCTTGCTTGGGCTGTGCTTCCATGCTCTTTTCGCTCTTTTCGCTTTTTTCTGTTTCTGTCGTTTTTTCTTCGACTTCTTCGACCGTTACTTCATAAACAACACCGTCAACGGTTACCTTAAACGTTTTCATATCATTCATCCTTTCAATATTTTTAAAATCGGAATATGCAAAATTCAATCGCGACGGAAGGAAACCACGCGGAAACCGCCGTCGTATTCTTCCCGCAACGCATCATCCTGTGCAATATAGCACGCGATTGCGGCGGTAATGGCGGCAACCAATGCGCCGTCGCTTGATGCTGTTCGAGCAGCCGCTGTTTCGGCATCCGCCGTCGGTGCCGCATCGGACGCCGCTTGCAATGAGGCGGCATTTTTCTTTTTTTGATAACGGTCAAAGAAATGACCGATCAATGCGACCAATCCCCAAAGGACCGAAAGCACCAAAAAAACAGTAACCATGCCGAGAAGAGAAACTTCTCCGAACAGCGAAACTCTTTCACCAAAGGCAAGTTGGGTTTCTTCGGCTGTGACCTCGGCGGTCGTGTCGGCAACGGCACTGAGTGCCGTCCCCACCATATATAGGGTATGATTCCACATAGTCAAGCCTCCTCAGCGTACACTCGGCGCACCGTCGGTTTTCGCCGAAAGCATATACAAAGCGGATGCCAAACGGGCACGAAGCTCCGTGTGCGGAATCAAATCATCGACATCGCCCTTCTCTGCCGCCTTTTGTGCATCGGCATAGGTTTGTGCCCATGTCGTTTCCAGGGAGGCACGGCTGACCGTATCGCTGATTCTGTCATTCCACAAAAAGGCAACTGCCGCCTGCGGTGTCATGGGTGCAATGCAAGCACCTTCTGTCGAAAAGACAAGGTCCGCGCCGAGTGCGTGCGAAGCAAGCAGAGCGGCAGCACCGCCGTATGCCTTCCCGACCACAACCGCAAGTTTGGGAACAGTTGCGCATGCATAGGCTTTGGCAAATGCGGCATAGGCGTCGGCGCAGGCGTTGGCGGAGGCAAATCCTTCGGTATCCGCCAGGGTTACAAGCGGAATACGAAAGCTGTTGCAAAACAGGGTCAGCTTCTCTGCTTTGCGTGCCCCATCCGCGGTCAGTCGCCCGCCGTTTATTTGCGGATCGGAGCCCATGATGCCGACCAATCTGCCGCCGATATGCGCCAAAACGGTTATAAGCTCCCGACCGCATCCGCCGTACAGAGCAATGCTCTCCCCGCGATCCGCCAATTTGTCAATCAAGGATTGTCCCGTACATCCTGCGGTATCGACATGCATCGCGGTCAAATCGTCGGTTTCCCGTCTGCCGCGACTGCTTTGCGGCAACCAGTCAATCAAACGCCGCACTTGGTCAAAGGCTTGGTCTTCGGTTTGCGCAAGTAGGGCATAGCCCCCTTTTTCGTATCGCGAAGCCGCGGCTTCGTTTTGCCCTGCCACCGTATAAAATTGGGATTTTTCCGAGATGCCGACACACAGGTCAAACATGGATGCGGCAACGGCGGAAAGACCGGAGCAAACACCGCCTATCAGGGCAATTTGCGGAATTTTACCCGAGGCATCGGCAATGGCATGCAAAACAGATGCATATGCGGAAAGCACGGTACTGCCATCCTCCACACGCGCACCGGCACTGTCAAACAAGCCGATGACCGGTGCACCGTTTTGCATGGCGGTTTGATAAAGACGGCAGATTTTTTCTGCGGCAATGGCGTCAAATGCGCCCTTGTCTCTGCCGCTGTCCTCGACAAAAGCGAAGGCAAGTCTGCCGCAAACGGCACCGTAACCGCAAATTACGCCCTCATAGTCCGCGTCTTGATCGGGGCGTTTTCTGTAGGCACCCATTTCCGAAAAGGTGCCGCTGTCAAACAGCCGTGCGATTTTTTGTACGCCGACCGTGTTTGTTTTTTTCATTTTGTTTCTAACCTCCAACATCTTGGGAATTTTTCGGATTCCCTTACAGCATTCGT
>CAZMAZ010000050.1:7408-11638 GCA_964564255.1 uncultured Clostridium sp.
CATTGCCAAACGCGCATATTTCCATGCGGCTTTCACTTCTTCCGCCTTACTTCTTACCTCTTCCCTATTGCCTTTTCCATAAAAAATTCTCGGTCGCCGAGCGACCGAGAATTTTTTATGGACCCGAGGGGAATCGAACCCCTGTCCGAAAACCTCTTGACACAACTTTCTTCGCGGACAGTCTGTTATTTAAAATTCCCCTTATAAGCCGTCAACAGACAGACTGCAAATGCGGGTAGCTGTTTTTTTCATGATCGGTTCAACCGCAAACCGCCGATGCACGTTCATCACTGCGTGACGCTCCGTGCGATGCCGTGATCCTCATCGCGGGAACGGGCAGGACCGCAGTCCTGCGGCACAGCCTAATTAGGCTGCCAATGCAACTTGATTGTTGTCGTTTGTTTTTTAAAGTTGAGCAGTTTTACGGGATTACTCAGCCCGCCGCGCTTATCATGCCGCAAAATCCCCGTCGAAACCTTTACGGGCCCTTGCTTTGCTTTTCCGATTTTTGATCAGTCGTATTTCCGAATGTCGCTCTTCATTCTCCGATCAATTTCGCGATCCGCTTCCCGTGCGGCATCCGAATCCCGCTTGTCATAATTTTTCTTGCCGCGACAAAGACCGATTTCGGCTTTGACACGAGAGCCGGAAAAATACAGCGACAACGGAATCAGGGAATAGCCCTTTTGCGAAACCAAGCCGAAGAGCTTGAGAATTTCTTTTTTATGCATCAAAAGTTTTTTGTCGCGCAACGGATCCCGATTGAACAAATTCCCATGGTCATAGGGACTGATATGCATCCCGACAATGAAAATTTCACCGTCTTTGACGGTACAGTAACTGTCCTTCAAATTCACCTGCCCCGCACGCACGCTCTTGACCTCGGTCCCGTACAAAGCCAGTCCCGCTTCGTAACGGTCTTCGATAAAATAGTCGTGCCATGCCTTGCGATTTTGCGCAATCTGTCGTGTTGCCTGCTTTTTTTCTGCCATTCTCTTTGCCCTCCCTTCTCGCTTGTACGCAAAGATTCCCGCCGGGGAAACACTGATTTAATGAGGTGGTACAGATTCGGTACAGATTTTTTTGCCTGCAATTGCGAAAAACGCAAGATGTACTGGAGGTACTTCGCGTTTTTCGGCAAGAAGCAGGAGAGAAAAGATGTGCCGAAGATGTGCTGCCGAATAAATCAGCGGTTCCCCGGGGGGAAAATCTCTTGCCCCATTATTATAGCGCGTTCTCGGTCACTTGTCAAGAGGGCTTTTCACGATTTTCCGGATATTCTCCGAATATTCTCCCGCCCCCTTCGCTTTATTTGAATAAATTCGGAAGAATTCCCGATTTTTCGACAGCACGGATTTTTGAAATTTTGCCCCGATCTGCTTTTTTAATTTGCCGTTTACTATTGCAAATTTGTCGGAATTGTGCTAAAATAGACAGTGGATATTTTTAATCGCAAAAAAGCACCGATAACGCGGCAACAAAGGACAGACGCGGTGCGCAAGAATTGGGAGGAATGCAAAAATGAAGGAATACAGAACCGATGCCGCTTTTGATGCGGAAAACCGACAAGAAGACGAATTGCAAATACGCGACATTCTGACCGTTGTGGCAGATACCATCAGAGAAACGGGTGCCGATCCCGTGACCGCGCTTGCGGGATATTTGCTTTCCGAGGACCCTTCCTATATTCCGGTACAAAACGGCGCGCGCCGCTTGATGTCGCACCTCGATCGCGATATTGTGCTGGAGCTGTTAATTCGTTCCTATCTTTCGGAGGATTGATTCATGCAACCGTTTGCCTGCTATTCCGCCGTTGACGATACCCCGTTTCCCGTTCCGCCGCGTGCCGTTTACTGCCTTGGAAATTTTGACGGGGTTCATGTCGGGCATCGCGCTCTGCTTACGCGCGGCGTCGAAATGGCGAAGAAAAAAAATCTTCCCTGCGGCGTTTTCCTCTTTGACCCACCTTCTTCCGATTTTCTCCTGACGCCGCCCCCTTTTCATCTGACAACACAAAAGGAACGGAGTGCCCTTTTGGCATCGTGCGGCATTTCCTTTTACATTGCCGCCCGTTTCCCCGCTCTGCGAGCGTTATCCGCCGATGCGTTTATCCAAACGGTTCTCCTTCGCGACCTGGGTGCCGCGGGCGCGGTTTGCGGCTATAACTTCAAATTCGGCAAAGACGGACAAGGCACACCCGATGCTTTATCCGACGCACTCGGTGCCGAAAATGTTTTGGTTCTTCCCTGCGTATCGGTCGACGGGCAGAGGGTGAGTGCCAGTGCCGTGCGTCGCTTTTTACAGGCGGGCGATGTCAAAACCGCCGCCGCCTTACTGGGTCGCCCCTATTCTCTGAAAGCCGAGGTTTGCCACGGCAAGGAGCTGGCGCGCACATGGAATTTGCCGACCGCCAACCAGTCCTTCCCGCCGCAAAAGCTGATTCCCGCCGCGGGTGTTTATCTGACCGTTTGCACGGTGGATAAGGTCTCTTATCCCGCCATTTCCAATGTCGGCAATCGCCCTACCATTCAAAATGATGCTCACATTCCCAATTGCGAAAGTCATATTCTCGGCAATTGCGGCAATCTGTACGGAAAAAGCATGGAAACCTCTTTTCTTTGCCGTCTGCGCGCCGAGGTGCAATTTGCTTCCGAAGAGGCGTTGCACCGTCAAATATGCGCGGATGTGGAAGCGGCAAACGCTTTTTTTGCCAAGGAGGGGATGCTTTGAAATATCGATTTTTCTCCTGCCTTGTGCTGTTTGTTGCCCTCCTTGTGCTTATTTCGGTTATTCCGACTGCCGCCGCCGTCGATTATTCCGCTTATGCCGCACTGCCCGCGGCAGATGAGCAGGCAAACGCCTACTATCTTTGCAATCTGACGCAGGATGTTTTGATTGCACAAAAAAACGCAGATGTTCCCATCTGTTCCGCCTCTACCGTAAAAATCATGGCAGGTCTGCTTTTTTGCGAAGCATTTGCCGACCGTTTGTCCGAAACGGTAAGCGTGACGGCACAGATGGCTGTGGATTTTTCGGGATACTGTATGGGACTGCAGATTGGGGAACAGGTTTCTGTCAAAGCATTGCTGTATGCCGCACTTTGCGCGGGATACAACGACGCCGCCATTGTCCTTGCCTGCTTTCACAGCGGTTCTTCTGCGGCATTTTTGTCTGCTGTCAATCAGCGCGCCAAATTACTGGGAATGAATAATACCGTCTTTTCCTGCATTACCGGCATCAGTAGCGGCATCGACTCCACACTTTCGGATATTGTCCTGATGGCACGTGCCGCCGCGGACAACGCACTGTACATGACAGTCACCGGCACGCGCGAATATGTCTACCCCGCGACCAATAAGCAGTCTGCACGCGACTTACATAATCGCAACGCCCTGATTTACGACAATTCCCCCGGCGGTATTTACTCCAACACCTCCTGTCGCGGCATGCATTCGGGAAACACCGATGCGGGCGGATGGTGTCTGGCAACCGTATCCGAACGCGACGGCGAACGGTTTTTGTGTATTGTTATGGGGGCGCAAGAGGACGACACGCGTATTTATTCCTATACAATAGCCAATCAACTGTTAAATATTGCCGCTCGTTCCTTTGATAAGGTCACGGTGGTATCAAGGGAAACGGTTTATGCCTCCCTGCCCGTGGAAAACGGACCCTTGCCCGGTACCCGGGTCGATTTGGTGCCGATTGGAGATTTGACCCTCTACATTCCGCTTTCGGTTTCCGAATCCTCACTTTCCTATCGTGTCCGCCCGACTGCGCCCACCCTATCTGCGCCTTTTCGCGAGGGAGAGCTGGCAGGAACCCTTGCCGTGTACTTAGACGACGAGCAAATCGGTGTGGTTTCGCTGGTAACCGCAAGCGGGACAAATGAAAATGTATTTCTTTCGATTATGACCTCCCTGTCCGCCTACCTAAACAGCCGCATCTTTGTTTTTACAGCAATTCTCTTTGTCATTTTGCTTTTTGTCTGGTTGCGCTTTTTCCGCGCTCCCAAAACACGCAAAGTAAAAATGCGCAGCGGAAAAATGCGGCGCAAATAAAGGATACCAAAAAACACCTCTGACATTCTTTGCAGGGCGAACGGCAGATTTTATCAGAGGTGTTTTCAGTTGATTCATTTTGGGTAAGCGGCGGTCGGCTCACGCATACATTTCATGACATCCTTCCAGCGCGCAAGCATCTCCCGAAATTCATACCAAGGCTGTTTTG
>CAZMAZ010000051.1:0-7479 GCA_964564255.1 uncultured Clostridium sp.
TGCGATAGGATATTCTCTCTTAAAATTGTAGTGGGGACCCCTGCCCCACAGCGGTCTTTTTTTCGCGGGGCGCTGCCCCGCACCCCGCCGCCTTTTAAAAAAGGCGGGCGAAAACTTTTTAAAAGTTTCTTGTACGAACTGTTCGGCGATTGCGATAGGATATTCTCTCTCAAAATGAGTCTGATAGACACCTTGCAAGCTCTCCCCGCTGTCGACAAAACAATCAATCTCGGATGTCCGCCCAAACACCTTGCAATCCCGCCGCATGCCCCAAAAAACATATAAAAATATATATAAATTGTAAACATTACAAAAATCCTATGGATTTTTTCCGAAACTTATGGTATAATGAGATGATAATGCGTTATTATTGCCATTTTTGATGTTTTGCTCTTGCGCAGCCGCATCTTCAAAACACATATAAAAAAGACCTGAAAAATACAAAAATTCAAAATTCGAAGAATTCCGAAGAGCCGAAAGAAAGGAAATCTCTACTCACATGCATAAATATGATACATCCTGCGACCTCTCCGAATACATGACACTCCCACTGGTTGTTTGCAAAACCGGTGTTCCCTTCCCGGGTACAAAGGCAACCTTTGAACCGGACAGTTATTTCCGCACAAAGAAGCCCATCAATTACAATCAATTCCTGCGCGGACACGAATACATTTTTATCTATCCCTTGCACAGTTTTGCAATCGTACCTGCCAAAGGGAAATTCGATGAAAAGGATCCCCCCGTTTCCCACGACTCCTTTATTGATTTTCTCAGCGGATTCGACAAGGACGGGGAGGGCTACAGCAAAATAGGCACGGTTGCCAAGGTTCTGCAAACCGCCACCGACGTCGACGGCAACTGCCGTATTGCCGTCGATTGCATTTCCCGTGCCGTCATGCTAAGCACAGAGATCAAAGAAGGTCTTCCCTTTGCAAAAGTCCGTGCCGAGGAACCGTCCGAAAGCAATCCGCCCGACAGCATCTGCCGAGCGCTGATGCGAGATGTGCTCAAACAATTGCAGGGTCTGATTGATATATCCCCCGATCTCGACAAATCCTACCCGAAGACCGCCTCCAAAATAGAAGACCCCGGCAAACTTGCCGACTATATTACGGATAGGGTCATTCCCGATTATAAGGATAGGCGCTCGATTTTGCAAATCTTTGACCCCAAGAAGCGTCTTGAGCGACTCATTCTGATGCTTTCCGAAAAGCAGGAAGTTGCAAAAATGGAAGCCGATATTCGCGATCGCGTCAAAAAAAAGGTGGAGCAAAATCAGCGCGATTACTTCATACGGCAGCAAATTTTTCATCTGAAATCCGAACTGGGGGATGAGCAGGATGAAAACGATTACGCCCACAAAATCCAACATGCAAGGCTCCCGGAGCAGGTTAAGAAAAAGCTTTTGCGCGAAAACGACCGCTTGAAAAAAATGTCGCAAAACTCTCCCGAAGCAAGTATGCTGGAAAATTATATAGAGACCTGTTTGGCTCTCCCCTGGTACACCACGACCATAGAGTGCACCGGCATACGCACCGTCAAAAGGCAATTGGACCAAGATCACAGCGGACTTGAAAAGGTCAAGGAGCGCATTTTGGAATACATTGCCGTGCGCAATCGCACCCCCCGCATGCATTCGCAAATTCTGTGTCTTGTCGGCGCGCCCGGTATCGGAAAGACCTCGATTGCCGAATCGATTGCCACCGCCGTCAATCGCAACTATGTACGCGTATCGCTGGGCGGCGTTCACGACGAATCGGACATTCGCGGGCATCGAAGAACCTATGTTGCCTCCATGCCGGGTCGCATTATCAACGCTCTGATACAGGCAAAATCCCGCAACCCGCTCATTCTGCTGGATGAAATCGACAAGATGTCAAACAGCGGGCACGGTGACCCGTCATCCGCGATGCTTGAGGTTTTGGACCCGGAGCAAAACCGCACCTTCCGCGACCATTACATTGAAATGCCCTTTGATCTCTCAGGCTGCATGTTTATCGCAACCGCCAACTCGCTGGATCACATTCCGCGTCCCTTGCTCGACCGCATGGAAGTCATCGCACTTGACAGCTACACAAGAGACGAAAAATTCGACATAGCCAAAAAGCATCTGATTCCCAAACAGCTGAAACGGAACGGTCTGAACAGCAATTCCCTGCACATTACCGACGGTGCCCTGCGGGCGCTGATTGACGAATACACCCGCGAGGCGGGCGTCCGTCAATTGGAACGCGCGATTGCCACCCTGATGCGTAAGGGCGCCAAACGCATGGCAGAGGACAAAAAGCTGTCCCGCGTCACCTTCCGTGCAAGCGATCTGCCCGCTGTACTGGGCGCGCGCAAGATACAGGCGGAGCCTGTCGAACCAAACGACTGCGTCGGTCTTGTCAGCGGTCTTGCCTGGACAGAGATTGGCGGCGACCGCCTGTGCATTGAAGTTGCCATACTGCCGGGGAGCGGAAAGCTGGAGCTGACCGGGCATTTGGGCGACATTATGAA
This sequence comes from uncultured Clostridium sp., assembly GCA_964564255.1. Taxonomy (GTDB): domain Bacteria; phylum Bacillota; class Clostridia; order Oscillospirales; family CAG-272; genus CAG-448. The sequence continues at coordinate 2,500 of CAZMAZ010000051.1, forward strand.
GGAATCCGCCAAAGCCGCCCTGACCTATGTCCGTTCGATTGCCGCCGACTACGGCATTCCCGAGGATTTTTACAAAACCAAGGATATTCACGTCCATGTGCCCGAAGGCGCTATCCCGAAGGACGGTCCTTCCGCCGGTATTGCCATCATGACCGCCATGGTCAGTGCACTGTCCGGCATTCCGGTGCGGCACGATGTTGCCATGACCGGAGAGATTACACTGCGCGGTCGCGTTCTTCCGATCGGCGGACTGCGTGAAAAAGCCTATGCAGCGGCGACGGCAGGCATCTCTACCGTTTTGATTCCCGAAGCCAATCGGGAAAACATGGAAAATTTGAGCCGATCCCTGCAAGACAAGCTGCACTTTGTTCTCTGTCACGACGCCTCCGACGTTCTGGCAAATGCGCTGGCACGCACCTCGGAATCGGCTAAATAAACTATTCCAAAGGAGACATCCGTTATGTCCTTGAATCTGCAAAAAGTGACACTGCGCATCAGCGCGGGAACCGAATCCCAGTTTCCCGCCGATCCCATTCCGCAAATTGCCTTTTCCGGGCGCTCCAATGTCGGCAAAAGCTCTCTGATTAACACACTGCTCGGACGCAAAAATCTTGCCCGGGTTTCCGGAACCCCCGGAAAGACCATCACCATCAATTTTTATGAGGTGGACAAGCAGTTATTTCTGACCGACCTGCCCGGCTACGGATTTGCCGCGCGCACTCCCGACAGCGTGCGCACCTGGTCAAAGTTGACCGACGGCTATTTTACGCGCAATCAGAATATCGACCGTGTCAAATGCGTCATTCAACTGATTGACAGTCGCGCGGGCATTACCGAAAACGATCGGCAAATGATTTCCTTTATGAATCAGGTCGGCATTCCCTATCTGATTGTCATTACCAAAATCGACAAGCTGAACAAAACACAGCGCGAGGAATGCATTCGCACGGTCGGTGCGGACCCTTGCCTGCCGCCCGACTGTACGGTTCTTCCCTTCTCTTCGCAAAGCGGGGAGGGCAAGCAACAGCTTTGGCGCGAAATTGCACGGCTTTCGGGCGTGCGGCTATAAGCGTCCTTTACACCGCAATCGTTTGAAAACAACATGGACCTGCTTTATCCTCATCTCGGTGTCAATTCCCGCGGGCATCTGACCCTCGGCGGTCTTGACACGACCGACCTTGCCGCAATCTACGGCACGCCGCTTTATCTTTTGGACGCGCAAGCCGTGCGCCGCAGCTGTCGCCTGTGGAAGGACGCCATGCGAGCGTCGTTTGGCGAGGACGCCATGCCGCTTTACGCTTCCAAGGCGCTTTGCATCTCGGCAATCTACCGATTGATTGCCGAAGAAGGACTGGGTGCCGACTGCGTTTCCCCGGGAGAAATCTACACCGCACAGGCGGCGCATTTCCCCATGCAGGCGGTCTTCTTCCACGGCAATAACAAAACAGACGCAGATATTTCGTTTGCCATGGACGCGGGCGTCGGCACCTTTGTTGCCGATTCGGCAGAGGAGATTGCCGCCATCGGCTTTGCGGCACGGCGCCGCGGCATACGGCAATCGGTCTTTCTGCGCATCACGCCGGGCATCGACCCGCACACGCACAAGAAAATCACAACCGGCACCGCAGATTCCAAATTCGGCGTCCCGATAGCGGACGGCCGGGCAGAGGCATTGGTGCAAACCGCGCTGAAAACCGAAGGAATTTCCCTTGACGGCATTCACGCGCATATCGGTTCGCAAATTTTTTCCGCACAACCCTTTACGGACGAGGTCGAGGTGCTTCTTGCCTTCCGAAAACAGATTTTCGCGCAATACGGCTATCTGCTCCCTGCCGTCAATTTCGGCGGCGGCATCGGCGTGCCTTATACCGAAGACGACCCGACCCCCGACATCGACGCTATTCTTTGCACCATGGCAGCCACTGCCCGTGCCGCCTGCGAACATTTCCGCATGCCGCTTCCGCGCATTTATATGGAACCGGGACGGTCGATTGTTGCCGCGGCGGGTGTTACGCTGTATACGGTCGGCACCGTAAAAACAATTCCCGGTGTGCGCACCTATGTTTCGGTGGACGGCGGCATGACAGACAACCCGCGTTATGCACTGTACGGCGCACGCTACACCGCCTGGCTTGCCAATCGCGCCGACTGCCCGCGCACGGCATGCGTCACGCCGGCGGGACGGTGCTGTGAATCCGGCGACCTGCTCGGCGAGGACATGCCCCTGCAAGCACCGTCGCGCGGCGACATTCTGGCGATTTTGACAACCGGTGCTTATAACTATTCCATGGCATCTCATTACAACCGTCTCCCAAAGCCTCCCGTCGTACTGATTGAAAACGGCACGCATCACCTTGCCGTCAGACGGGAAACCTATCGGGACCTGCTCCGCACGGAGCAATAACACTTTGCACAGTCCAAAGGAGGTACACATGCTTCTTGATTTGATAAGCAGTGGATTTGACCGTTTTGCGCTGATCGAACTGCTGCTCTGTTTACCGATTATTCTTTTGTCCCTTTCCCTGCACGAAACCGCACACGGATTTGCGGCATGGAAGCTCGGGGACCCTACCGCACACAACCTCGGACGCCTGACCCTCAATCCGCTCAAGCACCTGGATCCTGTCGGTGCCATCTGCATGCTGCTGTTCGGCTTCGGTTGGGCGAAACCGGTGCCGATTCAGACGCGCTATTTCAAAAATCCGCGCCGCGACATGGCACTCACCGGCATCGCGGGACCGCTCTCTAACCTACTGCTCGGCTTTGTCTCCTATCTTTTGGCGGTTGTGACCTATGATGCGGGTGCTGTATCCGGTCTGTTTTTGCTTGATGAAACCGGCAGCTTTACTTCTACCGGTGCCTGGATTGTATATGTTCTCTACCTATTCTTTATTATTGCCGCACAGCTCAATGTCGCGCTTGCCGTTTTCAACCTGATTCCGGTCCCGCCCTTTGACGGATCCCGCTTTATGTATATGCTTCTGCCGCAAAAGTGGTATTTCAAGGTGATGCAATACGAGCGCTACACCGGTCTGATTGTTTTCGCCGTTCTGTTCGTTCTCTCACGCATCGGCATTTACCCGGTTTCGATTGTATCGGGATGGATTCTGAACGGGTTTGAATTTTTAATCGGACACCCGATTGACCTTTTGTTCGGGCTCAAATAATCATGGCAGAACCGACCTATAAGCTGGAGCGGTTTGACGGACCGCTGGATCTGTTGCTGGCACTGATCCGTAAAAACAAGATTGATATTACCGATATTCCCATCGCGCTGGTATGCGACCAATACCTTGCCTACCTTGCGGCGGCGGAGCAAATGAATATGGAGCTGACCTCCGACTTTATTGTCATGGCAAGCGATCTGATGCTGATAAAAAGCAAGATGCTTTTGCCCCGCAAGGAGCCGGATCCCGAGGACCCGCGGCAAGAGCTGGCACAGCTTTTGGTGCTCTATCAGAGAGCCAAGGAGGGCGCGCGTCTGCTGACGCCCATGTATGCCTACTATTCGGGCAGAATGGTCAAGGACACCGACGAAATCTCTCCCGACCGAAGCTATGTTGCCGACCAGGACCCCATGGCGCTTGTAACCGCTTTGCGCCGTGCGGTTTCGGAATTTAATACCAGACCCAAGGAGGACCCGACCGCCTTCACCCCCATGATTGCCAAGCCGATTGTTTCGGTAGAGGTCAAGATTGTCGGCATCCTGCATCACATTACACGGCGCGGCAACGCAACACTGGGCGAGCTTTTGGACGATTCCGGCTCGATTCCCGACCGGATTGCCATCTTTCTCGGCATTTTGGAGCTGATTAAAATGCGCCGCATTCTGCTCTGCGAGGACCCGCAGCTGCCCCGCAGTGTTTGGGGAACCGATGCGACCTTCCGCATCTGCGAAAACCCGCCTTCGGAATCGGAAGCATCCGAAGCATCAGAAGCATCAGAAGCATCAGAAGCATCCGATGAGACAGGGGACGTCGAAGCGGAAGCACAAAATCAAACAGAAAGCCGAGGTGACAAAATACCGTGAGCAAAAGCCAAAACAAAACAGAACAAAATATCGAACAAAACAGCGAAAAAAACAGTGAACAAAACAGCGAACAAATCATGGTCTCTCCCGAAGCGGCAATCGAAGCTGTCCTGTTTGCGGCGGGCCATCCCGTCGCCTATACAAAGCTCTCGGACGTCATCGGCATTTCGGTGCGCGACATTAAAAATCTGATTGTACACATGCAACCGCAATTTGAGCATCGCGGTTTGCAGCTTTTAGACTTTGCCGAAACCTGCCAATTGGCAACCAAGGAAGAGTATGCCCCCTACATTCGGGAAGCGCTCGGCATCCGTCGCGGCGGCAACCTGTCCGCCTCCTCCATGGAGGTGCTCTCGATTATCGCCTACAACCAACCGACCACGCGTTCCTTTGTCGACAGCATTCGCGGCGCGGACAGCTCCTATGCCATGTCCTCCCTACTCGACAAGGAGCTGATTGAATCGGCAGGCAGATTGGATGCACCGGGCAGACCCATGCTCTATGTAACCACCGATAAATTTCTCCGCGTCTTCGGACTGCATTCGCTCTCGGACCTGCCCCAAAACCAAGCGGCTGACCTTTTGAAAGAACAAACCGCACAGCAGGAAACGCTGCCGATTGACGCAAAAACCGCCGCGTCGGATACGGAAAGCACCAAGACGGACAAAGAGAGTAAAGAGAGCCAGGAAAAGGTCGTGCCCGATACGGAAAACGCATAAGCAAACCAATACCAATCCGAGGGGAGGTGTTTTCTACGGTCGGATGGATCATATTCGGTGTCGTTTTTCTGCTTCTTTTTCTAATTTTTGCCGTGCGTGTCCACGTGATTATGGAATTTGACGGCGTCTTTCGCCTGTCGGTTTCCTTCCTCGGCATCCGCATTTCCATTCTGCCGAGCACGCGCAAGAAAAAATACAAGCTGAAAAATTACACCCCCGAAAAAGTCAAAA
>CAZMAZ010000051.1:7579-11397 GCA_964564255.1 uncultured Clostridium sp.
AGCACGCGCAAGAAAAAATACAAGCTGAAAAATTACACCCCCGAAAAAGTCAAAAAACGCGCACTTGCCGCCGCCAAAAAAGAAGAGAAAAAGGCAAAGCGGGACAAAATAAAAGCGCAAAAAAAGAAAGAAGCCGCCGCCAAGAAGGCTGCCATGACCAAGGAAGAAAAAAAGCAGGAAAAGCTCTCCTTTTCCGCCATCCTTGCCATTGTGCGTCTGGGCACACGGCTTGTGGGGATTCTCTTCCCGCGTCTTTGTAAACATATTCACATCAAAATTGCCCGCCTGCACATTCGTGTCGGTTCCGCCGATGCGGCAACCACGGCAATCATGTACGGGGCGGCATATCAGGGCATGGAGGCACTTTTGGCGGCGCTTCGGCGCGTCGTGCATCTCCACAGCCTGAAAAATACCGACTTCCTTTTGGAGCCGGTCTTTACCGAAGAGAGCATGGACATCGACATGCATCTTGACCTGTCCCTGCGCCTGGGCTCGATTCTCGGTCTGCTTCTCAAAGTAGCCTGCAAGGGCGCGTTCGGCTTTGTCCGTATTCTTTCGGACGATAAAAAACGAAAAGCCGAAAAAGAATCGGAGGCACAAAAAGAGCCGTCAAAGCCGGTACAAGCACAAAAAATTTCCGACGGTAAATAGCCGCCTTTTGCAAGTGCATTTACTGTCGGTCAAGCAATAAAAACAAAAAACAAAAACAATAAAAACAAGATATGAAAGGATTTACAAGTATGGCATCCGAAAACAAATTACAGGAAATTATCAAAACCTCTCTGGAGAGCATCCGTTCCATGATTGACGCAAACACCGTGGTCGGTACTCCCTACACCGCGCCCTCCGGAACCACGATTATTCCGGTTTCCAAGGTCTCCATGGGCTACGCCACCGGCGGCTTGGACTATAACGGCAAGCAGGAATCCCGTCCGCAGAACTTCGGCGCCGGCGGCGGCACCGGTCTGTCCATTCAACCGCTCGGTTTTTTGGTCATTGCCCCCGACGGCAGTGTGGAAATGGTCAACATCGGCTTGAAGAACCCCTCGGATCCCGTGGAGCAGATTGCCGATTTGGTCGACCGTTCCCCCGAAATTCTTGCCAAAATCAAAGCGATTTTCAAGAAAAAGACCTCCGATGAGGAAGAGGAAGAAATTCTCGACACGGTCGCACAAGCCGCGGCTGATGCCGTAGACAGCAATAACAATAGCAACAACAAATAAATTTTTGCAAGCACGGAAAGAAATTTCCTGCCTTCGTCGATTGCATAATCATAAACGACCGTCGGAACAATAATGACACGGACACTGTGTCCGCGTACTCATCCGGAGGTCGTTTATGTATCACATTCCTTTTTATAAACTCAAAAAAACATCGCGCCGCCCCTTTGCGGGCATCAGCCCTTTTCTGCCGACCTTTTTGCTGATTTTTCTTGCGTGGAGTCTGCTTCTTTCCCTGCCCGCGGGTGCCGCGCCGACAGAAGCAATTCCGAAAAAGCAGACTTCGCCCACGCCGCCGACAGTCAGTGCCGCCGCTGCCTTTCTGTTGCAACCGGACACCGACACGGCGGTCTTTGAAAAAAACGCAGGACAGCGTCTGCCCATGGCATCCACCACCAAAATCATGACCGCTATTTTGGTACTGGAAAAGCTACCGCTTGATCTTCCCGTTTGCATTCCCGCCGAGGCGGTCGGGGTGGAGGGCTCTTCGATTTATCTGCATGCGGGGGAGACTTTGACCGTATCCGAGCTTTTGTCCGCCCTCTTACTGGAATCGGCAAACGACGCCGCAACCGCACTTGCTTTGACAGTGGGCGGCAGTATAGAGCGATTTGCGCAGATGATGAATGAAAAAGCGGCATCACTCGGGCTTACCGACACTCACTTTTCCAATCCGCACGGACTGGACAGTCAGGAGCACTACACCACTGCTGCCGACCTTGCGCATCTGACCGCGTACTGTATGCAAAATCCCGCTTTTCGCGAGCTTGTATCTCTGTACCGAACCACCATTCCCCTTTGCGGCGACACGGGGACGCGGGTTTTGACCAATCACAATCGCCTTTTGCGCTCCTATGAGGGCGTCATCGGCGTCAAGACGGGATTTACACGGCGCAGTGGCAGGTGTCTGGTATCCGCCGCAGAGCGGGACGGCGTGCTTCTGATTGCGGTTACGCTAAACGCGCCCGACGACTGGCAGGATCACACGGCAATGCTGGACTTCGGCTTTTCGCTTTTTGACGCGCCCGCGCTTGACCGTCTGCAACCCGACTCCTTTTCTCTGCCTGTGGTCGGCGGGACGTCGGACTCTCTGACCTTGCGCGCTGCCGAAACGCCCCACGTGGTTTTGCCTGCCTGTCACGGAGACATCACCGCGCGCGTGGAGTTGCCGCATTTTCTCTATGCACCGATTGCACGCGGCGACAGAATCGGGCAGATTGTGTATCTGTGCGACGGCGCGGAAATTGCGCTGTCCCCGCTCTATGCCTGCTACGACATTGAAAAGGACGCCCCGCCGCCGACGCTTTTCGAGCGTATCAAGTCCTTTTTTCATACACCACGGAGGATTTCATGAAAACAAATACGCCCCCGAAACGGGCAAAATCAACCAATCAAGCAAGCAAGCAAACAACATCCGAACGCTACACCGTTCGCATCTCCAAATATTTTACCGACTGCGGCGTGCTTTCGCGGCGCGCCGCCGAAGCGGCTATTTTGCAGGGTGAGGTGACCGTAAACGGCGCTCGCGCCGTTCTTGGGCAACAGATTCTCCCGGGCGCGGACACGGTGCTTTATCGCGGCGTGCCGGTGAGACCCCGACAGCCCAACATCCCGCACCGTTACATTATGCTACACAAGCCGCGCGGCTATGTCACCACGCTTTCCGACGAAAAAGGGCGCAAGAGCGTGGCATCTCTTTGCGCGTCGGTCGGGTCCCGCGTTTATCCGGTCGGGCGGCTGGATATGGATTCGGAAGGGCTTCTCCTTCTGACCGACGACGGCGCCTTTGCGCAGTCTCTGACGCATCCCTCCCATTCGATTGCCAAGTACTATCAAGTAACGCTGGGCGGTCAGGTAGAGGATGCCGAGCTTACCGCGCTTGCCGCGCCGCATTTGCTGGACGGCTACGAGACGCGTCCGATTACGGTGACACTGCTGGAGCGAAAAGCGGATCGCACGCTGGTCGGCATGACGCTTTCCGAAGGGCGCAATCGGCAGATTCGAAAAATCTGTGCCGCGCACGGCTTGTCGGTTTTGCGGCTTCGCCGCACCGCACTGCTCTGCCCCGACGGGTCCGCTGTCAAGCTGGGAACTCTGCCGCTCGGACAGTGGCGGGATTTGACTCGGCAGGAAGTACGGCTTTTGACCGAACAAAGGCAATCAAAACAGAAAGGGAAAGAAAATCATGCTGGAAGTACATCCGATACAGAATAAATTGGAACAGGAGGCGCTCTGCGCACGGTGCGGCGTCTCTTACAAGGTGGAGACCTTTGCCTACCGCGCATCGGTAGACGGCGAATTTGTCGGCATCTGTCAATTTTCGATTGCCGGCGGCAAAATCGCCCGCATTCAGGACCTGCAGCAGACAAAGAGCCGCGCTCTTGACGGAATTGACGATACCGAGCCGCTGTTTGTAATGGGACGCGCCGCGCTTAATTTCTGTGACCAGTGCGGCGTGCATACCGCCCGTATCGACGAAAATCCCCCCGACAGCAGTCGGCGCGAACTTTTGCTTTTGCAAATCGGTTTTCGAAAAAATGCCGACGGTATCTGGGAAATGGACCTGACCGACTTCTTTATCGAACCCTGCAAGCATCA
>CAZMAZ010000052.1:0-11348 GCA_964564255.1 uncultured Clostridium sp.
AAGCAGGAGGAAAAAGATGTGCCGAAAATGTGCCGCCGAATCAATCAGCGGTTCCTTAAGTTCTTTCAAGTCTTCCTCTTTTGAGGACACGGAGTCCACGGCATTTTAAATCATTTCGAATAAATTCGGATTATTCCGGATCGCAAAGGAACGGCTTAAGCTTTTCCATCAACGCCTCTGTTCCCTTATCGACATCCTCGCCCTGCCCTTTGCGCAAAGTCACCTTGACAGGCTTACGCAAGTCCAAGCTGAAAATACCGAGAATGGAGCGACCGTCAACCGTATACCGTCCGGAAGTCATATCTACTTCCCCGTTAAACGCAAGCAACGTTTCAACCAAACGATACACATCATCAATTGCATTTAATTTTACATAAAAAGTCATTTTTTCTTCCTCCTTTTGTTGCATCGCAACACGACAGACCGTTTGTCCGCCCGATGCTTTTTCTTTTCTTCTATTACGTTTATCATTATACACCTTTTTGTTTCCGATTGCAAGTCGGATAATTACCAGACTTTTATTCAAGTTCGCCTTCCTTGTTGTGCGTTTTGCACAATACGGAAGCGTTGTTTTTGTGCAATAAACCAATATCGGCATTAACACGATCGTTTGCAAAGTGCACCTCTGCATGTTTTTAGTAATATTTCTTGCACATTTCATAAGTGCCGCGCCTTTGATCTGACATGTCGGAATTATCAGCAGTTTTCCAAAATCTCCACAGGTTGTTGTGGAAAACTCTGTGGAGACTGTGGATAAGTCAAATTTTACAAAGAACAAAGCAACTGTTCCAACACAGCATAATCTTTGCTGCCCAATTTTACACTACGGTCCGCATCTGCACAGATGCGAACAGCCGCCATCAAACGTTTTGTTGTCATTTTATTCCGTTGATAAACCAAAACGCGACCTGCGTTTTTCCATTTCAAGGTTGCGGCAATTTCATTTTGCGTCATACCGCGCTCGGTTAAAAGCCGCACCGACAAAGCGTCGCAAAAAATGCGAGATACTTCTCCAAACACCGCAATCGGATCCGCTCTGCGGAGCTTCATATCGGCAAGAACGCGAAAGGCGGCATTGGTATCCCCTGCCATAATGGCATTGGAAAAATCAAATGCGCCGAATTCCGTTCCCTGCACCGCTACGTTTCGCAGGTCCTCCTCTGTCACTTCTGTCCGATTATGTGCCGACACATATGCCGCCAGCTTTGCAACTTCTGCCGCAAGGCGAAACATATCGCTTCCGCAATATCCAAGCATTTCCTTGCAAAAAGCAGGACTTGCCTGTATGCCGCGCGTGCGAAAGTGTCTTTGCAACCATGCGGCAAGCTGTGCGGGAGAATTGTGCGGAAACAAAACCGGCGTCAAATACTCTCCGAATCTTGTCAGCATCGGCGACGGTCGAGCCGGTGTTCGCGCAGATCCACTACCTGGAAACACCCCAATATCCATACCGTCTGCAGGGATTGAAAACACAAAAACAACATGCGGATATTCCGCAATCTGCGCCAACACGTCTGTCAGTGCATTTAACTCTTCTTCTTTCATGCTCGACGGGTACATACCCGACAAAATAATCACTCGCCGTTCTCCCATAACAGGTTGCGTCATAAATGCATCCAACAGGCGGTCCGGAGAATAGTTCAATGCATCCATTCTGGTTTCATTGAACATTTTCAAGGACAAATCCGGACAAACCGCATCTGCTATCGCATTTGCGTCCACCACCTTCGTATAATCCTCTTCTCCGACAAAAATATATGCACATGCCTCCGTCGATGCGGCAATGTTTTTTATTTGCTTGCGAAAATCCGCTTCTTGTATTATCTGCACAATTTTCTCCTCCGTCGAATCGGCACCCGTCAGATACCCAAACTTTTTACACCCTTATTATACCCGTTTCGGTCAAACTTGTCAATAGGTCAAACAAGCAAACCGCATTTTCAAGCGACCCTTTCATTCAAAAACGGCATCAAACGCCCTCTTGGCACTTGATGCCGTAAATTTCTGTCAAAGGTTTGCTTCCGCATCCTCCAAATCAATAACATGATCTCCTTCAGTCATACGATAATGTCTCTTGACACTGCGCAAAGCACTGATCCAACCGCGGACAATAACAGTTTGAAACGCACCTGTATCATATCCGCCGGGTCCCATATTGTCCCACACCCAAGAAGGGGTCGGCCACAAGCAATACACGGGGCGGATCGCTTCATACACGGCGCGTGAAACACCGTTTTGCCCATGATGCGCCATTTGCAAATACTCGGCGTGCAGCATTGCCGCATCGGTTGATTCCAAAAGTTGCTGTCCCCCTTCGACACCAAGATCCCCCAGAAACAGAATGCTTTTCCCATTGATCTCAAATCTGTATACACAAGAGGAATTGTTCAGCGGATTAAAGGTAATGCTTTCATCGGGTGTGCGCAAAACACGAACACGGACGCGATCGTTGTCAAAAGCAAACACGTCACCGGTCTGCACCGTCACGGAAGGAACCGAACGATCGGCGAAGACGGTGCGAAAAACCGAAAGCCATTCTGCCGACGGATGCACGCTCTGTTTGGGCTCTCCCTGCAGAATAAACGCATCGGAAGGAAAATGATAATATACATTGTCAACCGTAATATCCGGGTGCTCCTTCAACATGGTCAGAAGACATCCGAAATGGTCATCGTGAAAATGTGTCAAAAACCATGCGGTTACGTGCCCGCCCATTGCTTTGAGCTTTTCATACAAATGCGGCGTTTCCGACGGGAACCCGCCATCCACAACCAGCAATGTTTGATTGCTTTCCAAAATAAAGGACGTATTTATGGTATCGGTCAAGGATTTAAGGAAATGCAGTTTTGCCATATCCTGTCTCTATCGCTCCTCTCGGTAATAATTGAGTCCCATGCCCGCCGGCGGCTGGTTCTCGCGCTTTTTCCGCGCGCTGATCAAAATCAATGTAATAATAGTCACAAGATACGGCGCCATCTGAATCAAGGGCTGAATCTGCGTTCCGACATTGATGTAATTGAAAAGAATATACAACCCTCCGAAAAGATAAGAAGCAAAAATAGCAAAATTCGGCCGCCAAATGGCAAAAATAACAATTGCGATTGCCAGCCAGCCGCGATCGCCGAAAGCGCTGTTGGACCAGATGCCGCCCGAATAGTCCATAATGAAGTAAAGTCCGCCCATGCCTGCAATCATACCGCCGATACAAGTGGCAAAATACCGATACCCTGCCACATTAATACCTGCCGCATCGGCGGTCGCCGGATTCTCTCCAACCGCGCGCAAATGCAAGCCCGTTCGTGTTTTTCGCAAAATAACAGTTGCCAAAATCGCCAGGATAACTGCCAGATAAACCATAAAACCGTAACTGAAAAACAGCGTGCCGACCCATCCGAGCTTATCGGCAAACGGCAGGCTCTTATGATAATATTTTGCAATCTTCCCCAGCGCCACAAACGGCACCTCGCTGTTTGTGATTTTAATCAAGGACCCGCCAAAAAAGTTTCCGAGTCCCACACCGAAGGTGGTCAACGCAAGTCCGGTGACGTTTTGATTGGCACGAAGCGTAATTGTCAAAAAGCTGTAAAGCAACGATGCAAGCAATGACCCGAGCAAGCAAGAAAGAAGCGGAATGAGAACAGCAAGGAAAGGATTGATTGCCACTCCCGAATTCTGATAGAAAAAGCCTCCTATAACACCCGAAATCGCTCCGATATACATAATTCCGGGAATGCCGAGATTCAAATTGCCCGATTTCTCGGTTATAATTTCTCCCGTTGCGCCAAACAAAAGCGGTGTTCCCTGCAGTACCGCACGTTGCAAAAATTGTGCAATGAAATTCATTTACTCTTCCTCCTTTGCCGAGGATTGCGCCGTCTTTGAAAATGGACGGCGATCAAAGTGAATTTGGTAATTGATGAAAAACTCACATCCGATAATAAAGAAAAGGATAATACCGGTCAAAATGTCCGCAAAAGATTGATTCAATCCGAAACGTGTGGAAATTTCATCGGCACCTCTGCCGAGAAATACAAGAAGAAGCGTGGTCAGAATCATATAGAGGGGATTAAATTTACCCAACCAAGAAACCATGATAGCCGTAAATCCTCTGTTGTCCGCCAGGTTGGAGCTGATGGAATGGGAAGAGCCGCCGACCAGCAAAAATCCCGCGAGTCCGCAAATGGCACCCGAAAGAATCATGGTGCGAATAATCACACGTTTGACACTGATTCCTACATATTTTGCCGTGTTTTCACTTTCTCCGACGACCGAAATTTCATAACCGTGCTTACTGTATTGCAAATAAATATACAAGACAACAGTCAGTACCGCAACCACAAGAATATTCAAAAGGTACGGAACCCCAAACAAATTCGGAACGCCGCTTCCCAAAAGATCGGGACCGACCGTATTGGACCCGGATTTGTCGGCGATTTTCAAAAAGAATTCAATCAGTTGAATTGCAACATAGTTCATCATCAAGGTAAACAATGTTTCATTGGTGTTCCAATGCGCCTTGAAAAAGGCAGGAATAAATCCCCAGAGCGCACCGGCACAGACGCCCGCAACAAGCATCATCAAAATCAGCGGAAATGTGGAAACACTGTCGTGAAAATAAAACATAACCACTGCCGTAGCCAAACATCCCATCAAGGTTTGCCCCTCCGCGCCCGTGTTCCAAAACCGCATGCGGAATGCGGGCGTAACCGCCAGGGAAATGCAAAGAAGAATTGCAATATCATGAACAGTCACCATGGTTCTACCCGTGCCGAAAGCACCCTGCACCATGGTTTTGAAAACGGCAATCGGGTTGTCCCCCGTGCAAAGAATGGTTACAATACCGCAAACAATCAACGCCGCCACAATGGCAATGGCACGAATGCCGACCGCCTTTTTCCAACCGACCTGCGCCCGTTTGGTTATATGAAACAGCGGCGCGCCGGTTTTCTTTTTCGCGGGCTTTGTCGCAACAGCCGCAGAACTATCTGTCGCAACAGCCCCGTCTTCTCGCAAATCTTTTTTATGCTTCATCTCCGACACTCCTTTCGGTCTTGGTCATCAAAAGCCCAAGTTCTTCTTTTCGAATGGTTCTGCCATCCACGATGCCGGATACCTTTCCGCCGCACATTACCAGGATGCGGTCGCAAAGATCCATCAAAACGTCCAAATCCTCACCGACAAAAATAACGGCAACACCTTTTTCTTTTTGTTCATTGAGTAAACGGTAAATCAAATAGGAAGACTTAATATCCAATCCACGAACGGGATATGCTGCCATCAACACTTTCGGAGAAGCGGCAATTTCTCTGCCTACCAATACTTTTTGCACATTACCGCCCGACAACCGTCTGACAGGTGTGTGTGCAGAGGGCGTCGCTACCTCAAGCTCTCGGATTACACGGTCGGCAAGCGTTCCCGGTTTTGAACGATCGAGAAACACCGAATGCCCTTTTCGATAACTGCGCAACATCATATTGTCCACAATATCCATGTTTCCCACAAGCCCCATTCCGAGACGATCTTCGGGAACAAAGGACAACCGAATTCCAAGCTCACGAATTTGAAGCGGCGTTCTGTCTTTAAGATTGATAATTTCGTCTTCTTTGAACAGAATCTTTCCTGCGTTAACAAGCGTACGAATCTCCTTATCGGTCATTCCCGTAAAATCGACCGTGCGTCCGTCCTCATAGCGAAATTTACCTTCCGACGCCAAATGCTTGACCGTGTGCAAATCCTTATGAAAAAAGGTAACCGGCTGATCTTTTTTGGGATTGCAAAATACCATATCGCCGCTCTCGGGAGATTGCAACCCCGCGATTGCTTCCAGCAGTTCTTTTTGTCCGCTTCCCGCAATGCCGGCAATTCCCAAAATTTCTCCCGCACGCGCCGTAAAGGAAATATTGTCCAAAACCGTTCTGCCTTCTCGATTTTTCAAGCTCAAATTTTGAACAAACAAACGGTCGGGCGCATACGTCGGTTCCTTTCGCTCAATATCCAAATCAACCTTCTTGCCAACCATCATTTCGGTCAATGCCGATTCGGTTGTAGAAGCGGTTTCCACCGTAGCGATATGTTCTCCCTTGCGCAAAACCGCAACACGGTCGGAAATCGCCATCACCTCGTGCAATTTATGCGTAATAATGATAATCGACTTTCCATCCGCTCGCATGCGACGCAAAACAGCGAACAGTTTGTCAATTTCCTGTGGTGTCAGGACGGCTGTCGGCTCGTCCAAAATTAAAATATCTGCACCGCGATAAAGAACCTTCAATATTTCAACCGTCTGCTTTTCGGAAACAGCCATATTGTAGATCTTCTTGCGCGGATTCATTTCAAATCCGTATTTTTGCGTAATCTCGGCAACTTTTTCCTCTGCTTTATTCATATCAAAACGAGCGCCGTCTTCTACGCCGAGCACAATATTTTCGGCAGCGGTAAACACATCCACCAATTTGAAATGCTGATGAATCATGCCGATTCGATACCGAAATGCATCCTTCGGGGAATGAATGATCGCTTCTTTACCGTCGACAAAAATCTGTCCCTCGTCGGGATAGTAAATCCCCGCAATCATATTCATCAGCGTTGTTTTTCCGCTTCCGTTCTCTCCCAAAATCGCCAAAATTTCACCGTGCCGAACATCAAGGTCTACATGGTTATTGGCGACAACACTTCCAAAACATTTTGTTACATTCTTTAGCTGTAAAGTAATTTTTTCCGACATATCGGTAACCCTCCAAAAACGAAAAAGAGGTAGCCGCAGAGCTACCGCACCGGAGAGATCTTGTCCGACTCACAACATCTATCAGCCGAGGCAGCGCAGAGCAACCGCTGTCGGTTGCCCGCGCCCCGGTAATTCATTCATGCAGCAAGACTAAAAATCTGACCTGCGCAGCCCTTTCGGCCCATGAGAAAGGAAACCCTTCCGTGAATCGGGTAAGCACACCCGAAAGTAAATCTTAACCGAAGTTGGTATTCAGATTGGTAATACCGTCGATGATCAGATCAAAGTAAGGAGCAGAACGGAAATCCTTTGCATTGGATTCATCGAAATAACCGTCATGAACAACATTGGTTTCGCCCGTGTAATCGCCGTCAACATCCGCAAGATAAGCAGTCAAATGTCCCTGCTCATCAACGGTTGCATTCGCGTTGGTGTTTTCGGTAACGGTAACAGTAAACTTGGAAACATCGAATACATGCAATGTGCCGTTCTTGAAGCCTGTAATTGCTTCCTGAATCTTAGCATCCGTGCCCTCGGCTACAACATCAAGGTTCAAACCGGACAAAACAACCGAGTTGGTGGAAATATCTCCGCACCAGTCGGGAGCAATTTCTTCGCCCTTGCAAACCTGCTCGATAATGTACTGGAAGTAAGGTGCCCAGTTGATAGCGGAAGAAACCAAGAAGGTGTTTTCGCCGGCGCTGTATGTACTGCCGTTGTAAGAAACGTTGGGAACACCTGCCTGCTCGCAAGCGGTGGGAGCACCCAAGGAGTCAGCGTGCTGGCTAATCAAAACACACTTATCGGTTGTAATCAGCGCATTTGCAGCTTCCTGCTCTTTGCCCTGATCATACCAAGAACCGGTATAACGAACCTTCATGGTAGCAGACGGGCAAACGGACTTTGCGCCAAGGTAGAAAGAGGTCAAACCGGAAACAACTTCCGCGTATGTAAACGCGCCGACATAACCGATAACAGCTTCTTCTTCCTTAATTTTGCCCTCTTCAATCATTTCATTCAGCTTCATACCTGCGGTAATACCTGCAAGGTATCTGCCTTCGTAAATGGATGCAAATGCATTGTGGAGGTTGGAAACGCCGGCAACCTTTGCACTGGTACCGGTAGCATGGCAGAACTGAACATTCGGATATTCGGCAGCAACCTGCTTCAAGTAGGATTCGTGACCGAAGCTGTCAGCAAATACAATCTTGCAGCCTTTGTTACCTGCAAGGTCTCTTGCGGTTGCGGCGCAATTGTCATCTTCGCCGATATTGGCAACAATGTAATAATTTTCTTCCGGGATGCCGAGTGCGGTAACAACCGACTTGAACGCATCGATAAAGTTTTTGTCATAGGTGGAGTTTTCGTCGTGCAGACAGATCAGACCGATCTTGAAATCGTCGGGAATGGTAACATCAGCACTCTTGCTAATCGCATTTCTCGGCAGGATCTCATCGCCTTCGCCAAGCGTCTTAGAATTCTCATCCGCGCAGGAAGCCAGAGCAACAACCATGGTTGCACACATCAGAATAGCCAGAACAAGCGCTAAAATCTTTTTGAACATTTTGAAATGTCCTCCTTCAAATTTTTATTTACAGACCCGCATCGGGGTCAGCAAACCAAACACTGCTTTGCCGTTTTCGTTTGCAAAACGCAAGCAAATAAAAACGGACTCCGTTTTTGCCGGAATCCGTCTGCGACTGTTTTCTTTCAAATCATTGCCGTCCAAAAATTCAGCAGTTTGAAAAAGAAAAACATCGCCAATAGTCGCACATCCGGCTGTGCGGTAGAAACACCCGAGCCGTTTACATCGGGCATATATTGGCTCAAATATTATGTATCATCCGGCAGAAAGGTGATTCCTTCCTCCGGGCTCATAGAAGCAATCCGCGCAAGAGACTCAACACGAATCCCGCGGCTGCGAATCAAATCGCCACCCTCTTGATAGGCTTTTTCAATAACAACGCCACACCCGACAAGGGTTGCTCCCGCGTTGGCGACCAAGGTCGTAAGAGCATGAAGTGCATTTCCCTTTGCAAGGAAATCGTCAATAACCAAAACGCGGTCATCGGCAGAAAGATAGCGCTTGGAAACGAGCACGTCATATGTCCTGCCGTGCGTATAGGAGTCTACGGTTGTAGCGTAGACATCATTTCCGAGATTGGAGGTTGTCGACTTCTTGGCAAACACCACCGGCACACCGAAATACTGCGCGCAAAGGCATGCAATTCCGATCCCCGATGCTTCAATTGTCAAAATCTTAGTCACGCCGCATCCTGCGAAACGGCGGTAAAATTCTTTTCCCAGCTGACATGCAAAAAGCACATCAATCTGATGATTGATAAAGCTGTCAACCTTCAGGACATCACCCGGCAAAATCCGCCCGTCGGCAACAATACGGTCTTCAAGCAGTTTCAATCGGAGCGCCCCCTTCCTTTTCGGTTTTCACAACCAACGCATCAAAACGATGACATAAATAGTCTACCACATTTCTCGCAAGATTGCAATAGGCGTTTGTCACAAGATATTGCAAATTCTGTCTCTCATTTTCGGGAAATATCCATAATTCGACAAAACACGTCAGTTTTTATGCGTTATATACAAAGAAAAACCGACATTTTTGTCCAAAAAGCACATGGTTTCGGCAGTAAAATGTGACGGTCGTCACACGGCTGTCACAGTCATCCTCAGTCGTTTTGCGCCTCGCCGCTTTTCTTTTTACGAAAAACAAACAATTTGCTGAATACATAATTCCCAATCACAACCAACACCGCCGCCACAAATTTTGCCGCCAGCTCATCTAAATTCCACTCTCTTCCGACCAGTTCAACCGCCGTCAAAGAAGGAAAGAGGAAAACCAGCAAAAGCGTGCCCAGATAGGTCACCAAATAATCCAGCGCAAAGGTTAATATCCGTCCGCCCGCAAACGTGCCAAGCTGCCGCACAAGCGAAATATTTTTCTGTGCATCGGTAAAAACCCACGCACGGTTGGTAAAAAAGGCAAACAGAACCGAACAAACCCAAGAAATTGCCTGAGAAACGGTGTACCCCGCCAAATACATTCCGCTGGCGGTTGCATCTTCCGGTACCGCAAAAGCGATCTTCCAAATGCGGAAAATGCCGAAATAAATAATCCAACTGACCGCCGTGGTTAACACACCGAAAAGCAGATACATCAAAATCTCACGATGTTTTTGTAAAAAATCCTTCATATATTTTTTCTCCGCGTTTTTTACGATTACCGCTCGATTTTATATTCGGTGCCGTCTTTGGTGTCAATCAATGTCACGCCGCGTTCGGCAAGCGCGTGCCGAATACGATCCGCCTCCGCATAATTTTTCTCCCGCTTGGCGGCAATACGAGCATCAATCTGTTCCAAAATCCAGGCAACAAACGGATCTTTGGACGCCTCTGCACGCGCCGCCGCTTCTGCTTCGGCACGCTTTTTCTCTTCTTCCTCCGCACGACGGGCTTTTGCGTCGGCAGCGGCAATCAAATCCAGGCAAAGAACACGGTCAAAATCCGCGATAGCCGCGCGCTTGGTCGCGTCGTTGGTCTTCGCCTTGAGTACATCGTACACCGCCGTCAGCGCAAGTGATGTGTTCAAATCATTGTCAAGCGCACGACGGAAATTGTCTTGCATTGCCGAAAGCGCCGCTTGGTCAATCTCCCCCTCTTTTTGCAGAGAAGCAATCCGTGCAATCAGTTTTTCATACGCAACCGCAGTATTATCCAAATTTTCATAGGTAAACACCAAGGCTTTGCGATAATGCGATTGCAAGCAAAACATTCGGTATACAAGCGGGTTATATCCTTTGGACTCCAACAAAGAAACCGTCAAAAATTCTCCGGACGACTTGGACATTTTCCCGCTGTCCGTATTCAGATGCAGTACATGGAACCAATAATTGCACCACTTATGCCCCAAATATGCCTCGCTTTGCGCAATTTCGTTGGTATGATGCGGAAAAGCATTGTCAATGCCGCCGCAATGAATGTCCAAATATTCACCAAGATATTTCATACTGATGCAGGAGCATTCGATATGCCATCCCGGATAACCGACTCCCCACGGGGAATCCCATTTCAGCTCTTGATCTTCAAATTTGGATTTTGTAAACCAAAGAGCAAAATCAGCCTTGTTTCGTTTATTTCCGTCCGCTTCGACGCCTTCGCGAACGCCGACCGCAAGATCTTCTTCGGAAAAGTCATGAAACATATGATATTTTTCCGGTTTGGAAGTGTCAAAATAAACGTTCCCGCCCGAAAAATAAGCATATCCCTTATCAATCAAATCCGAAATAACGCGAATATAGTCGTCAATGCACCCGGTCGCGGGTTGCACAACATCCGGGCGTCGAATGTGCAATTTTTCGCAATCCGCAAAAAAAGCATCGGTGTAATACTGCGCAATTTCCATTACCGTTTTGTGTTCTCGACGCGCTCCCTTGAGCATTTTATCTTCGCCCGTATCGTTTGTGTCCCCTGTCAAATGTCCCACATCGGTGATATTCATCGCGCGCGTCACATCGTATCCGATATAGCGCAAATATCTGTCCAATATATCTTCCATAATATATGTGCGCAAATTACCGATATGCGCATAATGATACACCGTCGGTCC